>CALMAP010000355.1:6606-13561 GCA_937859825.1 uncultured Terriglobus sp.
TTTGTCGATGAAATCTTCTTCTCCGTTCCGGCGGAAAAGCAGGTTGTAATCGGACTGGTAGAAGGTGCGCGCGCCATGGGCATCGATGTTCGCGTGGTGCCTGATCTTTATGACGGCCTGGCGTGGAACGCGTCGGTCGAGTACATAGGTCAGTTCCCAACGATCCCGCTGCATCGCCGGGAGTTTCCGATTGGCGCATTTATGATGAAACGTGCGCTGGACCTGACGCTTTCCACGATCGCTCTCGTGATCTTGTCGCCGATCATGCTGTTGATCGCGCTGATCGTGCGCATCGACTCGCCTGGTCCCATCCTCTACCGCGCAAAGCGCATTGGCCGCAAGGGCAGAACGTTTTCCTGCTACAAGTTCCGGACCATGGTGCCTGAAGCCGACGCACTGAAGGCCAAGCTGGCACACCTGAACGAACGCGATGGCATCCTGTTCAAACTGACGAACGATCCGCGTGTAACTCGGTTTGGCCGCATTCTCCGCAAGTACTCGCTGGATGAACTCCCGCAGTTCTTTAATGTTCTGCGTGGAGACATGAGCCTGGTCGGGCCGCGGCCTCCGATGGCCGCGGAGGTGGAGCAGTACGACCTGTCGCACCTGCGCAGGCTCGATGTGCTGCCCGGTATCACGGGGCTCTGGCAGGTCGAGGCGAGGCAGGACCCCTCGTTCGACAGTTACATCTCACTGGACACGGCGTACGTTGAAAACTGGACGATCTGGCTTGACCTGAAGATCCTGGTACGCACGGTCAACGTGGTGCTTGGCGGCACGGGAGCCTGACCTCCCAGTAAAATGTAAGTCGTGAAGATTGCACTAGCGCAACAAAATCCCACCGTCGGGGATTTTCAGCAGAACGTCTCCCGCATGGTTGAGATGGCAAGGCGCGCGGGAGAGCTCGGCGCAAGGCTGGTTGTCTTTCCGGAGCTGAGCACGTGTGGCTATCCTCCCGCTGACCTGATCGAAAAGCCCGAGTTTCTTGAGGCTTCCGAAGCGGCTGCCAGTGTTCTCGTCATGGCGACTCGGGACAGCAACCTTCCAGCCCTGCTGTTTGGCAGCGTTCTGCGCTCGGAGAAGCGGCCCGGAAAACCGGCCCGCAACGTCGCCGTGCTGTGCGACGGTGGTGAGATCTTGCTGGTGCAGCAGAAGATGCTGCTGCCGTTCTACGACGTCTTCGATGAGCAGCGATACTTCGAGCCGGGTGAATCGCAGTCGCTGGTCACGCTCGATGGCGAGACCCTCGCCATCACCATCTGCGAGGACGCGTGGAACGACAAGGGCTTCTGGCCCGATCGCATGTACCGCGACGATCCTGTGGAACGCCTGATGGCGCAGCGCACTGCTGAGGGCAGCAGGGCAACGGTGCTGCTGAACATCTCTGCTTCGCCATACTGGGAAGGCAAGCTGCAAGTCCGTCGCGAGATGATGGCGGGGCGCGCCCGCAAGCATGGGGTGCCTGGCGCCATTGCCAACCAGGTGGGCGTCAACGACAGCCTTCTCTTCGACGGAGCGTCGTTCGCGCTTGGGCGCGAGGGTGAGGTCGTGGCTTCTGCCGCCGCATTCGGGGAAGATCTTGTGCTCTTCGACTCTGAATGTGACACAGCAACTGCCGTCGCTCCTCTGCCTTCCAATATCGAAGCCGATTGGCAGGCGCTTGTCCTGGGCGTGCGTGATTACGTGCATAAGACCGGCTTCACCAAGGCGTTGGTTGGATTGAGCGGCGGCATTGATTCTGCCGTGGTCGCTGCCCTTGCCGTCGAGGCGCTTGGAGCCGCCAATGTGATGGGTGTGGGTATGCCCAGCGGCTACTCCTCTTCCGGTTCAATCGACGATGCGCGGGAGCTCGCGGCAAATCTCGGCATACAGTTTGAGCTTCTCTCAATCGCGGATGGATTCGACAGCCTGCAGGGCACGCTGCACCCACTGTTTCACGGAACAGAATTCGGCCTTGCGGAGGAGAACCTGCAATCCCGGCTTCGCGGCGTGCTGCTGATGGCGCTGTCGAACAAGTTCGGCCACCTGGTGCTGACCACGGGCAACAAGAGCGAGATGTCCGTCGGATACTGCACGTTGTATGGCGACATGGTGGGAGCGCTGGCCGTGATCGGAGATGTGTGGAAGACGCGTGTTTACCAGCTTGCCCACCACGCAAACCGCGAGCGTGAGGTCATCCCTCAGAACACGATTAGCAAGCCGCCCTCGGCAGAGCTGCGGCCCGGCCAACTCGACACAGACTCACTGCCGCCTTATGAGGTGCTCGATCCGATCCTGCAGGCTTATGTCGAGCGCTACCAGTCGGCAGACAACATCGCGCGCGAGCAGCATGTATCTCTCGAAACCGTGACCAAGGTCCTTGGGTTGGTGGAGCGTAGCGAATACAAACGCCAGCAGGCCGCGCCCGTCCTAAAGATCACGCGTAAAAGTTTTGGAAGTGGACGGCGGTTCCCGATCGCAGCCCGTTTCCGTGTAGCAGAATAGGCGTTCACGCGCGACGGAGCGCGAGAAGCAAAGGTGGATCATGCGAACGTTCGTTACTGCGCTGCTGCTCGCAGCGTCTCTGACAGCACCGGCACTTACACAAACGGCAGCAGTCAACAACCCGGGCACACCGGCGGATCTGTTTCCGCAGCCCAACCCGAAGTTTTTCGATGCCGCGTCGCCCAGCGTTGCTGAAGTCGAAGCATTCCTCAAGGTGCTGTGGGGCTACGACACCAACCGAACCTGGAGGGTCGAGGCAATCCAGAAGACCTCCGCACCCGGTGTCGCAAAGGTCACCATCTTTGTCGCGGACAAGAGCCAGGGCAACAAGGTGGAGAGCATCCGCTTCTTCACCACGCCCGATGGCAAACACGCCATCGCCGATTCTGTCTTTAACTTCGGCGTAAAGCCGTTTGAAGAAACACGCAAGGTGCTGGAGCAGCGTGCGGACGGGCCGTCCACCGGCCCCGCTGCCAAGACCCTGGAACTGGTCGAGTTCGCCGACATGCAGTGCCCGCACTGCAAAGAGGCTCAGCCCACCCTTGAAGGGTTACACCGTGACTTTCCCCAGGCCCACGTTGTTTTTCAGAACTTCCCACTCATAGACATTCACCCTTTTGCATTCAAAGCAGCGGCTTACGGGAACTGTGTCGCTCAGGCAAAGGGAGATGCAGCCTTCTTCGTCTATTTGCAGGATGTCTTCGACCATCAGGAGTCGCTCACACCCGAGATTGGCGATCAGACCCTGGCGAACGCTGTGACAAAAGCAGGCGCCAACGCCGCGAGTGTAGCCACGTGTGCCGCATACCCTGCGGCGAAGCAAAAGGTCGACGCACAGCTAAAGCTGGCCGAAGATCTGAACGTTGAACAGACACCTACCCTCGCAGTCAACGGCCACCTGATTCCAATCGGCTCGGTACCCTACGAGACGGTAAAGCAGATTGTGCAGTGGGACGCGCAGCAGAGTGGTGCCATAGCGGCAACGAAGTAGCTTATCTGTTCGGAAGAAAGAAGAACCGCGCCAGAAAGAGGGCCGCCAGAAAGAACAGCAGCCAGTCCTGTTTTCTCGCGCGTCCACTTCCTAGCCGAAGCAGCGCATAGCTGCAGATGCCGATGCCGAGTCCATTTGCGATCGAGTAGCTGAGCGGAATGATGAGCAGGGTGAGAAATGCGGGGATGGCGACCAGCGGGTCAGCCCATTCGATCTCCGCAATGGAACTGGTCATCAGCGCTCCCACGATAATGAGCGCCGGTGCAGTTGCCGACGCAGGAATCGGACCGGCAAGTGGCGCGATAAAGAGGGCGAGCAGAAAGCAGGCCCCGGTCACAATTGCGGGTATACCCGTCCGCCCACCCACCGCAACACCAGCAGAAGATTCGATATACGAGCAGACGGTGCTGGTTCCGGTGAGCGCACCTGCCACAGTGGCGGTTGCGTCCGCGAAGAAGATTCTGGAAAGCCGCGGGATCCGGTTTTCGCCATCGATCAAGCCAGCCTTCTTCGAGACGGCGATCAGCGTGCCGACATTGTCGAACAGGTCGACAAAGAGAAAGACGAAGATGATCTCAAGTCCGCCGAGGCGAATCGCTCCCGGCACATCCAGCTTCAAGGCTGTCGCTGTAAGTTCGCTCCAGTGGTAATGCTGCGGTGTCCACGGGGCGCGATGAAAAATGAACGCCGTGAGCACTGACCCAGCAACGCCGATCAGCAAAGACGCGCGCACACGCAGCACCTGAAGACATGCGATCAGTGCAAGGCCGAAGAGCGAAAGAACCGTATCCGGCGAACGCAGGTTGCCCAGGGTCACTGCCGTGCTCGCGTCTTTGACGATAATGCCCGACTCGGTCAATCCAATAAATGCAATGAAGAGACCGATGCCGCCCGCAACTGCGGCGTGCAGTTCCTTCGGTATGGCCCCGACCAGCAACTGGCGGATGCCTCCAAGTGTCAGCAGCAGAAAGATAACGCCTGAAAGGAACACCGCACCCAGTGCGGTCTGCCAAGGCACGTGCATCTTCAAGCAAACCGTGTAGGTAAAGTAGGCGTTCAGGCCCATGCCGGGTGCGAGGGCAAGGGGGTAGCGGGCAAGCACGCCCATCAGAATAGAGCCGAATGCCGCGCAGGCGCAGGTAGCTGCCGTGACCGCGGCGATAGGCATGCCTGTCTTCGCGAGTATCGCGGGGTTTACGAAGATGATGTACGCCATGGTGACGAAAGTGGTCAGCCCGGCGACAATCTCAGTGCGCCAGTTCGCCTCAAGCCGCTGAAATTCAAAATACCGCTCGATGCGATCACGCATCCGGGTCATCCAGAAATATTCTGGGCCGCTGCTCGGCTGGCGGCACAGCAAGGATGCGTTCCCAGAGTTGCTTCATGCCACGGTCCTGCTTGCCCAGCTTCGCAGAGCAGGCAAGCACTTCGTCAATGCCATGCTCACGCTTGAGCAGCGCGATGGACTTGCCAAGGGCATTGCTGGAAAGCCGGTCGCTCTTGGTTCCAACCACAAGGAACTTGCGATCGACAGAGCGCAGAAAATCGATCAGCTTACCATCGCTCTCCTGCGGCGGCACGTTCATGTCCACAAGGCAGAAGCAGAGCGCGAGTTGCGGACGCTCCGCGAGATATGGGTCGATGAAGGACGGCCACTCCGCCGAGATAGACTTCGAGATCTTGGCATATCCGTAGCCGGGCAGGTCGGCAAAGACACATCGGGGCAGCGGTCGCATTTGGCCGCCGGCCAGTTGCTCGTGTAGCGCAAAGAAGTTGATCGAGCGTGTGCGGCCCGGTGTGGACGAGACCCGGGCCTGCACCTCGCCAAGCAGGCCGTTAATCAGGCTGGATTTGCCGACATTGGAACGGCCAAGAAAGGCGATCTCCGGCGCGTCTCCGGTCTTTGCCGCGGAAGGGAACTGGTCTGCCGCAAAAGCAGATAAAAGAAATTGCGCTCGTAGCCGCATGCTTTCAGTGTACGAGGCCGTGGCGGAAGTCCGGACACGGTCGAAGCGTGTGCGCGATACACTCCTCAGCATGATTGCTGCGCTACGCCAGGATTTCAATCGCCGCTACACCCATGACAAGTACCAGGCGTTGCTCCGTGAAGCGAACCTCGTGACCCGGACGGAGCTCTCGATTCGCGTCGCCGAAACGCCGGTGTTTCTACCGGGTTCGCTGGTGCAGCAGATGGTCGAGGCCGGTGCTGCGATGACGCACCAGTTGGTGAACGACCGGGAATACCTGCGTGAAGCAGCGGCGAACATCCCGGCGAAGTTCCGCGTCGCCCACCAGGACACCCATCCCAACTTCATGACGGTGGATTTTGGGTTGGTCCACACGGGAGAAGGACCGTGGAAGGGCGATCCCGCGACGCTTTCTCCTCGTCTGGTGGAGTTGCAGGCGTTTCCTTCGGTATATGGCTATCAGTCGGAACTGTCCAAGCTCTATCGCAGACATTTTGAGATGGATGCAGTCCTCGAATCCTACCTTGGAGGACTGGACGAAACTGATTATTGGGAAGCCATGCGGGAGACCATCGTCGGCGAGCACGCGCCTGAGAACGTGGTGCTGCTGGAGGTCACGCCCGAGCAGCAAAAGACCGTACCGGACTTCCACATTCATGAAGACCGGCTGGGCATTCGCATGGTCGATATCTGCGCCGTGCGGCAGCGTGGCCGCAAGCTCTTCTACGACCGCGACGGGGTCGAAACACCAATTACCAGGATCTACAATCGCGCCATTGCTGACGAGATGATCCGCAAAAACATCACGCCTGGCTTTGACATGGCAGACGATTTTGATGTGGAGTGGGCAGGCAATCCGAATTGGTACTTCCTCATCAGTAAGTATTCGCTGCCTTACCTCCGTCATCCGTTCGCTCCGCCTGCGGTGTTTCTCGACGAGTGGATGCGTGGGGAAGGCAGAGACAGGCTTTCAGCAAACCGAAATGACTGGGTGCTGAAACCGCTCTTCTCATTTGCGGGTAAAGGCATCGAGTTCGCACCGTCAGACGATTTGCTCGCCAAAATCCCGGCTGACGAGCGGCGCGGCTACCTGCTGCAGCAGCGCATGCAGTTTGAGCCAACGGTATCCACACCATGCGGCATGACCCAGGCCGAGATACGCATCATGTATCTTTGGCCGCAGGGTGGCAGCCTGCAGCCGGTGAATACGCTAGTGCGGCTTGGCCGGGGCAAAATGATGGGCGTCGATCACAACAAAAATCAGGATTGGGTTGGCGGGTCGGCGGGGTTGGTTCTGCCATAATGCGCTACACTTCGCATGTGTGGTGACTCTCGTAACCTCCGAGGCGAAAGCTGGCGTGTCCTCTCAGACCGTTCCTGAAAATTTCGATACGTCACAGGTTGACCCAGCACAAAACCAGATGAGGGGCGCTGTGCGGTTTCCGCTTCGGCTGCCTGTAAAGGTGTTTTCCGACGTCGGCGATGTTTCCGTCATGACGGAAGACATCTCCTC
>CALMAP010000356.1:0-7147 GCA_937859825.1 uncultured Terriglobus sp.
TTAAACATGAGTGCTGTCCACCGGAGACAGGCGACCTGCGATCAGCCCCTCGGAAGCCTGGTACGCTCAATGCTGAGGTGCACCTCCTTGTCATGTAGCGCAATGGCGTACAAGTTCCTGCTATCGCTTCGCCAGGTAGCGGTGCCAATACATGAGCACACCGGTCACCGCGAGGGAGGAGAGCCCTAAGCCAGCGGCGGAGTAAATCAGTTTGACGAGAGCTCCCCAATCTGACCCGAAGTGCAGCGGCTCTAAGGCCGCCACGATCCGATCACCCAGGGTCAGCGATTCATCTGCGTGCCGCTTCACACGCAGAATCGTTCCATCCGCCGCGATCGATACGGTCTCACTTTCAGAGTCATCCATGCCTTCCCGTGCTACGAGGTAGAAACTGGTGGGCTCATTCGGACGCAATGCCAGCCGCGCTCCCAGTAGATGTTCGGTCGGTAAGCGCGCTGCCGCGATCGCAGTGGTTCTGTCGAGTCCAACCTGCGTGATGTCCCTTGTGGCAGGAGCCAGCGCCGTCTCTTCCGAAGACAACCGGAACACCGCGCCCACCGTGTGAGTCACTGCATTCGGCCACGCAAAGTAAATCCCGGTAACTGCCCACATGCTGACGAGCGCGAGCGCCCAGAATCCCACAACATTGTGTGCATCGCGAACGACTCGCTTGAAGCTCAACCGAAAGTCGATCCAGAAGCCCCGCTTCCAAGAGCGAATGCCCGGCCACCAAAGCACCGTGCTGCTCATGGAGAGCAGCAGCAGGCAGACTGCGCCGATGCCGTTCCACAGGAGCCCACGGCTCTTCGGCATCAGTAGGTAGTAGTGAAACCTCATCACGAGATTGAGCCAGCCATGCTGACCGTCGTCTACGTCGAGCACAGCGCCACTGCCAGCGTGAACTCGGACGGTGGTCCGCATCTGCGTCCCGCGCAGGTAGATGACGTAGTACGGCGCGGAAGACTGCGGAAAGTCAAGGTAGTAGGGCTGTTTTCTCGGAGCGACTCGCTGCGCCTCTGCAACAGCTCGCTCCGGGCCAACAGGTGTTACGCCTGCTGCCAGCGCGGTTGGTACCGGATGCGATGCCGTACTGAGCTCGTGCTTCCAGACCAGGATCGATCCCGACAGCCCGATGAGTACCACGTACAGGGCCGCAGCGAGACCGATCCAGAGGTGCAGCTGAAACATAGCCCGTCGCAGAAATGTTCGCTGCGGGCGATGGAAGTACCTCCGGATCGCTCCTATCATCGAGCTGACCCAAAGCACCGATGTCCGGCTTGCCAAGACGCAATTACGAACCGCTCCGGGATCACTGTTTTCTCCACGGTTTCAGCAGCGAGTAGAAGCGGTATGTCACATTGCCGTTGACCCTGCGACGAAACCCGTAGTTGCAGGAGGTCGCTCCCTGGCAGTAGGAGACATAGGTCTTGTCCAGCAGGTTCTGCCCATAGAAGCCGAACCGCATGTTCCGAATCTCGTAGTGCACCTCCGCATCGAACAGCGTCGTGGAATCCACGTAGAAGTTCGCATCGGGCGTGGCGGGATCGAAAATGACGCCGGGGTTCTTGCCGTTGAAGCGCGCACCGGCGCCAACCCCAAAGCCGCGCGCGGGCGTGTAGTCGACCCAGAGCGACGCCTGGTTCTCCGGCACCGTCAGGATTGGCGCTCCAACCACGCCGTAAAACGGCTTGGTGTACAGCGCCTTCTGGTGGTCATAGCTTGCGACCAGATTTACCGAGTGGAACAACGAGGCGTGCGCCTCCACTTCCAGGCCGCGTGAACGCTGTTCCGCCGACTGATCTGTAATCTGCGGATCGACCGGGTTCGCAGTCACAAGGTTCTGCTGTGTGATCTGGTAGAGCGCGGCCGTGAAGACCGCATTGAAGTGTTGCGGCTCGTACTTCAGGCCGACCTCATACTGCCGTCCACTGTCCGGCTTGAACGGCAGATTGCTGGAAGGGTTGATGCCAAACACCGGGTTGAACGAAGTCGAGTACGAGAAATATGGAGCCAAGCCCTTGTCAAAGTGGTAAAGCGCACCCGCGCGGTAAGTAAAGCGGCTTGGATTGATATCGGTTTGCTGGTCTGCAAGGTGATCATCCAAGTGCTGAGGCGCCCAATCCTCGCGCCCGCCCAGCAGCATCTGCAGATGACCGTACGCAACCTGATCCTGCGCATACACACCGTGCTGCTGCAATGTTCCGCTCACATCCGTCGTGGAGTATCCGGGGCTTGGCACAGACACGCCATAGACCGGGTCAAAGATGTTGATGTTCGGCGGATTGGCTGGATCACCGGGTGTCCCGTCGTTGTCGGATGGCCCATAGCCCAGGTGAATGCCGGTGCCCTGGTGCTGGTAGTTGTAGCCCGCAAGCAGGGTGTGCGACCACTTGTTCCAACGATAGTTCCCCTGTAACTGCTGATCGAGCGCGTACTGCGTATTGTTCTCGTTACTGAGGATCGCAGAGCGCGTCAGGATGTTTGTGCAATCCGGCGCGTTTGGGTTGATAGCACAATCCGGTGCGGTTTGGAGATAGCCCGTACCGTAGAGTCCGATGTACTGCGGCAGACCCAGGTGGAGGAAGCGGTAGTTGTTGCGCATCGTCCAGTGTTCCGAAAGCTGCTGCTGAAATTGCGTGCCCGCGAAGTACTCCGTCTTGTGATAGTTGTCGTAGTTCGTATCGGAGCTGAAGAAGCTGGTTGGGATATTGCCGTTCGGATTCGGCGCGATCTTGCCTCCGGCAAGCGTCAGGCCCTGTGCCGGCAGGAAGCCGATCTCCGACCCGGTACGAAAGTCCAGGTAGTTGGCGAGAACCAGCAGCGACGTGCGAGAGCTCGGCTTCCACAGCATAGATGGCGCGATGCGATCCCGAATCGCGCGCGAGTCCGTTGACGCGGTAGAACAGCTTGTCCGACCCGAACAGAGGACCGGATACGTCGGGCGAAGCCTTGAAAGCGGCTGAAGTTTCCGCCTTCGAAACGCAAAGAACCTTGCGCCTCTTCGGTCGGATGTTTTGAGACAAGATTGACCAGGCCGCCCGGCTCATCCTGTCCGTACAGGACGCTGGCAGGACCCTTGATGATGTCGACCTCCTGCAGAGAGAACGGGTTGTTGGTGTATGCGGCATCCGGCCCAATCGTCACCTTGGGCAGCGCCAAGCCGTCCAGGAAGAGTCCGTCAAAGGTCAACGAAAAGCCACGGATGATGAAGGAGTCCTCACGGGTATCGATCCCAAACGGTTCTGCGACAATGCCGGCCGAGTAGCGCAACGTGTCCTGGATAGTCTGCGTATCGCGAGCGTCCAGCTCCGCGCGGGTCACAGTCGTAATCGCTTGCGGGGTATCGATGAGCGCGGTCGACGTCTTGGTGCCGGAAGTGTCGGTCGACACGACGTAGTCTGGAGTTCCTAGAACTTCAACGGACTGGTTCGCGGAAGCGACATGCAACGCGACATCGACGCTGCGCGAGAGATCCTCTGGAGACAGAGCCAGCAGCACATCAGAGAAGCCTTGACCAGTCACGCGCACCGCGTAACGGCTTGCTGGCAAGACAGTCGACCAACGACCGTCACGGCCCGTCTGCAACGTCCTGGTGACATCGCCGCAGCGCAGCACGACGCGGGCATTCGGGATGGCCGCGCCTGTTCCGTCTGTCACCGTTCCAATCAGCGTCTGACCGGATGTGCCCGGATCGCAAGCTGGAATCCCAAGAAACGTAGGAGCCGAAGATGTGGGGGTTTGCCCCTGTTGTCCGACTAGGCTGGGTGTCCCTACGGCGAGAACAGCTAACTTCCAGTAGCGCCAGGAAGACTGGCAGATGGCCGACTCTCCGGCAGAGTGGACCCTAAAGAGCTCCTGCATACGACGTCGGTTGCGCAAAAATCCTCCAAAATCTGGCGGAAGGTCTGGCGCACATCTATCATCAGCAGTGTCGCCAGCCTTCGGGTTGTCGATCTCAGGGCCTCCGCGGTGCTTCGCCAAAAAGACAGCCGCGGAGGCTTTCCTATGTTCATTTTGAATATACGACAGTTTTGGTCCGAATTGCGGTACTATCGACAACAGCACCGGGTTGGGAGTCTTTTGGCGAAGCCCCAACCGGATGCGAGATCGACATACTGCAGGACCGTAGCGCGTAAAAGCGGCGCGCACGTGTTCTTGCGGATCACCGGAGAACATGATGGGCGAACTGAAGAAATGGAAGATCCAGCGAGCGCTGGGTCTGGAATTGCCAGGGCTTGGCAAGCCAGGCGCACTCGAAAAGCGCAACTATCCCCCCGGGCAGCACGGCAGAACTGCCAAACGCAAGTTGTCCGCATATGCCGAGCGGCTGCGAGAGAAGCAGAAGTTGCTGTTTCACTACGGCTTGCGAGAAGAGCAGCTGCGACGCTTCGTGCGCACCGCGAAGCAAAAGAACACCTCGAACTGGATCGAGGGCCTGATCAACCTGCTGGAACGGAGGCTGGACAACGTGGTCTTCCGTCTTGGGTTCGCTCGCAGCATGGCTGCTGCCCGGCAGCTCGTGAGCCATGGTCATGTCCTGGTCAATGGCCGCGTCGTCACCATCGGGAGGGCCGTCCTGCGCATTGGGGATGTCGTCAGCCTAACGGAGTACGCCCGGGGACCGATGACGGAAAAAGCACGTTCGGCTCCGCGGCTCACACTACCGTCCTACTTACGCTTCAACGAGGACGGCGCGACGCACGCTGGCGTGGTGCAGAGCATTCCTGGAAGCGAGCACGTCCCTTTCGCCTTTACGCCACAGTTCGTGGCCGAGTACTACGCACAGCGGGGTGTCTAGATGCACGAAGAACACAGCGGTAGAACCATCCTCCTTGCGAAGACGGCTGGGTTAGGCGAGATCAGCATGTGCGGCTGTGGTGTGGTCAGCTTGCATCTTGGAAGCGTGACACTGCGGTTGGAGAGTCAGGCTCTCCTGCAGGTCGAGCGCATGATCCAGGATGCCCTGGATCAGATGTGCGAACTTGCGGCTCAACGCGCGACCTCCGGCGTCGTGCGGAGTCATGTGCACTAGGAGCGATGATGAAACGAGCCAAGATACGTTCGCTAGTGATCTCTGTCAGCTTCGTCTTGCCCTTGCGGCCTCACCTACCAGCACAGGGCGCGCAGGATCAGCTTGCGTTGGGGCGCAAGGCGATCGAGGCGAGGACGGGTTGTTATCTCGTGGACTATAGCTTTGCGGAGACCGATGCACTCAAACCGGGCTACGTCCGCGACAGTCGCGTCTACGATGTGAATCGCGAAAAGTCGATCAAGGAGTGGATCTTCGCGGAGAACATCTCGCCGAGGCGCATCTGTTTGCAACACGTTCTGTTCGGCGTGGGTCTCGATGGCAAGCTGCGCGAAGGTAGCGTCCTGAAGCACACCGGCGAGGATTGGGAGTACAACGCCCCCTTTGCCTATGACTACACCGGCAACTCGACATGGACCGTGAAAAGCCTGCAGAACACACCTGGGCTGTGGCTTCGCCGCGTTACTAACCTGGACGATGGTCTGCGCTACCAGTGCGCGGCGGCTTGGAAAACCAGTACGGCCTACCCCGATTGGAGCTGCAGCGGTGACGCCCCGGTGCCGGGCCGCGAAACGCGCGACATGCATCGCAAGGATTACAACCTGCTTGAGCGCACGAGCCGCCTCATCGTCTACGACAACAACTGGCTTGAGCGTGAAGACAACATCAAGGTGGTTGAAGAGAATGGCGCCAAGGCCCCGCTCGTTCGGGAGGTAGGAAAAACCTGGTATGTGCGTCTGCCGGACGTGGAATGTTCGGTGGCACAGTCCTTTGCCAAACCTCGCCTGACATTCTGGACAATCGAACGCGAAGCCTGGGATCAGGTGCTCGACGGCCAGAAGACGATTACTGAGGCTCCCGCAACCAAGGACTCGCCTTCACGCTATGAGCAGATCCTCTCTCTCGAAGACGATTACCTGAAGAAAGATCTCAACGATCCGAAAACGGCGCAGGCCGCACGCGGGGCGCTGCTTCAAGTCATCCGAGAACACCTGAAGTAGTGCTGCTTAATTGGACGCGAGATCTCGTTGTAGCGGCTTGGCAGCTTGCCGGTGACGCTTGGCAATCAACGTTCCGCCTCAGGCGGGCTCCGTCTTTTGTTCCAGTCACTGCTTGCGAGCAGACACCCTCGCGAAGGAGAGCATCATGCCTGAACACCTTGGTAATTCCGACACAACTCCAACCGTCATGTCGGAGGACAATCTGTTCGCACGCACGCTGAAGAGGTGGTTTCTGCGACGGTCTCTTGTCAGCGCGATCCAAACACTAAGTCCAAATTTCCTCTTGATTGAGCTTCAGGGTGATGCTCTGAAAGCTGCGATGTGGGTTCCTGGTCAACACATCCAAGTGGACATCGGAGCGGGCCTCACCTTTCGCACATATACGCCGATGTCTTGGAATAACGCCGGCTGTACCCGTCTGCTCGTGTTCCTACACGGGGACGGCCCGCGATGCACATGGGCAAGAAGCGTGAGCGTCGGTGATCCGTGCGCTTTCTTCGGACCGCACCGCTCGCTTGACCTTACCCGGCTTAAAAGTTCAATTGCCTTGTTCGGTGACGAGACCTGCTTTGGCTTGGCTCTAGCCATTCGAGACGGGTTGCCGGAGATAGACCTTAAGTGCGTCTTCGAGGTCTCGTATTTGGCGGAGTCACAGCGAGTTCTCAATGCCCTCAAACTCAACGGGGCGATCCTCATTAGGCGTGTTCCCGATGGCAGTCACCTCGTGCATGCAGGAGCGGAGATGTCGCGCCTCGCCGACGCTGGCTACCAGAATGCACTGACAGGGAATGCACGATCGATACAAAGGCTTAGCAAAGTGTTGAAGGCGATCCCCGTCGGAGCATCACGGCTGAGCGTCAAGCCATACTGGGCGCCTGGCAAGACTGGCCTGAACTAGAGTGGGCCGCCTGGAGGCAGTCGAGACCGCCGGAGTTCTACCCACCACAGATTAAGTGCATTGGATCGACCTAAACGGCTTAGGAAACAGTGCAGCGTGAGGTAAGCTGCCTACCGAAAATCGATTGCGTGCTCTTGCGCCCACACTTCATAGCTAAGGGGAGGCCGACCAAGCAACTGCGGCACAGCGTCGATGCGAAGTGCGTTGGGAGCTGCGGTA
>CALMAP010000356.1:7157-9079 GCA_937859825.1 uncultured Terriglobus sp.
CCCTTCAACTGAATCAGGCGGTCCGCAAGACTTTCTGGAACCTGGGTGACCAGTTCGGCTCGGTACGTTGGCACATCTACCTGCTCCAGGCGGACCGGTTCGCCTTTTGCCTTGGCAATAGCGTCCACCTGCTCACGGACCGTTAGCGGGCCTGCCCCGGGCACGACAAAGGATTGACGCTGGAGGGAGCTGTCGTTTAACGCCCTCACTGCACTTGCGGCAACATCGCGTTCGTGGACAAGGCGAGCGTTACCCTCTGGACTCGGCTCGGAGCTCGGTAAGCATGTCCAACCGCTACTCAGCTTTGTCCATAAGAATGCCGCGAAAGTGCTGAGTCGTCGCGAGTACCCAGAATAGGAGCACACACGAACGCGCGCAGTTCGATCTAAGCAGCGAAAAGGCTGGGTTATAGATTGATCCGGCAGTTCGACCACGATTACGCGCTCACTTCGCGTAGCTCCCCCAAGGGCTCACGTCCAATCGGGTGATCGCCCATTTCGTTACGGATTCGAGCAATCACTCATCAATCAGAGGCTCGCCTATGTCGCCATCTCCCGTGCGTCGGAAGACGCTCGCATTCATACGAGCAATGCGGAGACACTGGGCCAGCGGCTTGCCACAGACGTGACCAAGACCGCCGCTCTGGACTTCAGCCAGAAGACCCAGCAACAGGAGTCCGTTCAAACCGGAAAGGCGCAAAAGCCGGTTCAGCTTCACGAGTACAACAATCCGGATCCCCGTCTCGCAGCCGCGGCCGCCGACTATGCAAGGCGGCCTGAGAAATGCGTGATCGTGGCTCCCAACAGGGAGGAGCGAGACGAACTGACCCAGCTTGCCCGCGCCGACCTGTACGCGCAGGGCAAACTCGGTCGCATCGCACATGCCGTGCCGGTGCTGTTGGAGAAAAAAGATGAGAGCCGATACCGCGTGGAGGCTTATGAGCCAGGAGACAAGATTCACTACCGCAAGGGCAGCTCCATCGAGCACATCCCGAACGACAGCGAGGCCACGGTGATTTCTACAAAGCCGAAGGGCAATCTGCTAACCGTGCAGATCGACACCACCCGCGATGAGATTACCTACAGCCCATCACAACTCCGCGCTCAGACGCGCGAAAGCCGCCTCTACCGCGGGGAAGTTCGTGAGATCGCAGAAGGGGAACGCGTCCGCTTTACCACTGCCGACCGGGAGGCAGGTGTGCGGCACGGGGACCTCGGGACCATCACCCGCATCGGTCAGGACCGTTCCATGACGGTGCAGCTTGACTCGGGTAAGATGGCGGAGCTTTCACACGAGAAGACCCGGCGCATCGACTATGGCTACGCCGTCAATGGTTCGCAGGGAGTTCGTGCAGACCGGATCATTGCGACAGGCGACCAGCTTTCGCAACGGAACCTGCAGAGCGTTTCTCCAGAGGCAGAGCTTGCCATGCATCCCGGCAGCACAGCCGCATCAGAAGCGCAAAGCAACAAGAATGAGGCTGTCACGCCGGTTATCGTGCAACATCAGCCCCCCGTGCCGCGACATGATTACGGCATCGGCTTTTAGCATTTCCAAGCTGCTGACGACGATGATCTAGTACTCGGGATAGGTAACCGCGTAGCCTTCGCAAACTGAGCAGCACGCCAGTTCCGACAAGCAAGAGCCCCGCGAATGCGGAGCACATAGCGACAGTCTGGCCTGCTACTCCGAACAGTTCTCCGGTATGAAGATAACGGCTGTAGATTCGCCATTGCCTTCCACGCACCAGCGATTCGAAGGGTTCCACACGCATCAGCACGCCGTCTTCGGCGATGACGATCTGGGTTCGCCGCTGCGGTTGGGAACCGTTGCCTCTGTCAACCGTGGCCGCGGTGGCAGCTGCTTTAAGCGGCATGCGGACACTCACGCTGCGCCAGTCCGGTGCGGCCTTCGCGGCAGCA
>CALMAP010000356.1:9089-12464 GCA_937859825.1 uncultured Terriglobus sp.
ACACGCAGGTTGTCCAGGGCGGAAAAGCTCTGCTTGAGTGAAGGCGTCTTCCGCTCTTCGCGCATTGCAGCCGCAGACGGGCTACCGGCAACGCGATACAACAGGGCGTTCACCCAGTCGTAAGCCATGACGGAGCCGCTGAGCGAGATGAGCAGCAGCGGTACGGCGAACCACACGCCGCTCACATTGTGAAGGTTCCACTCAAACGCGCGGCCTTTCGCCTGAAGACGTGGCAGAGCCGACGCCCTTAGCGATGCGCGTGTCCACCGGCGCGGCAGCCAGACCGGCAGCCCGGAGAGCAGGATGGGGGGAAACGTGAGGTTCGCGGCAATGGCGATGCTGTGCAGGGTTTCACTCTGTCCCCAGGGCGTGGCAGCGCGGCTGTGCAACTCGCGCACCTGCACAAAGAACGATCGCGCAGGGCTGTAACCCGCCTGCAGGCGAGCGCCGGTGCAAGGATCCAGCAGGAACACGTGCGCCGATGCCGTGGTGATAAGAGCGGGGCGCTGCGTGTCCGCGAAGAGTTGGACCGCGCTAACAGGCTCGCTGGTTTGCTGTTGGAAAGCAGCGACCCATTCCGAGGGCGCGATGCACTCGCCCTCGCGACGCTCCTGCGCCCGGACAGCTTTTTCGGCAACCGAGACAATCTGTGGCTGGAACGCAAGGATGCTTCCCGTGCACGCGAAGAAACACAGAACCAGGGCAAAGCCGAGGCCGAGGGCAAGGTGAATCCAGAAGAACGTTGCTCGCAGGCGAGACCACACCCTGCGCCTCAAAAGATCACCCGAGCACCAAATTGAAGCTGCCTGCCAGGGTCCGCGTTTCCAAGTCCGGCGAGATGTTGGAGGAAGGTGCTGGCAGGTACTCCGGCGTTTCCATACACGTTGTTCAACGTGACGAAGTTGCTGTGGTTCAGGACATTGAATCCATCGATGCGAAGGTCGACGGAGAGCTTGTCGCCGATGGGCACCAGCTTGCCGGCGGAGAGATCGACGCTGACCTGCTTCGGTCCGCGTGTGGAGTCGCGCGAAAATCCATTAGGCCGGTCTGTGGTGTAACCATCCTTATTGTTGTCCACGCCTGTAATTGGGTTCACCGGCAGACCACTTGCGGCGGTAAGCACGCCGGTCAGGTGAGACTGCCATGGCAGGTGCAGCGTACCGTAGCTGATGGAGCGATGGCGCTGGTTGAAATCGGTCGGCCCGTACTCGCCGGCCTTCGGGTTGTACCAGTCGTTCGGGATGCCCGTCGTGCCTTCGCCTTGAAAGACGCTGTACGTGAGCGCCGCCGAATAGACATAGGCGGTGTTCCAGTCGAAGAGCTTGCCGCTATGCCGGATCAGGTCCACGCGCAGGGCGTCATAGGCGGTCGAGTTGCCGTTCTGCACCTCGATGACATTGTTCACGGCCACGCCCGCGTAGGTCTTCAGCGGCCGATTGGAAGTTGCGGCGATCTGCCCGGGAGCGGTTCGCACAAAGTAAGGCGCGTTTAGGTTGATGCTGGAGAGCTGCTTGCGGCTCATGGCATGGATGCCGTTCACGCTAAGCACCCATCCTTTGCCCAGCGCCTGTTCCACGCCCACCGTGGCCTGCATGTTGTAGGGATTCAGCAAATGTTGCGGCAGCAGGAAAAGATCACGGTTGCCCGCGCCGCTGGATGGGGGAGCCGACAGGTTATTCGGGAAGCTTGGAAAGCCCGCCTGTCCAGCGGTGTAGGTGTAGGTCGCCTGCGGAGCGACCACGCCTCCGGCATAGGCATTCAGGGTGAGCTGCAGGTAGTCCTCTCCATAAAAGTAGCCGAAGCCACCGCGCAGGATGGTGCGACCGTTCCTAAAGGTGTCGTAGGCCAAGCCAACGCGTGGGGCAAGATTGTTCGCGTCGCCGGTAAGGCCCTGGTACTCATACCGCAGGCCGAGGTCGAACGTTAGACCGGGCAAAGCGTGCCAGGTGTCCTGCGTAAACCCAGTCACGTAGCTGTTCTTGGTGTTGATATCCGCGACACCGAAGGTCTGGGTGTAAGCGGTGGGTTGCTGACCGGCCTTGGGCGCTCCCGAAGCGAACGTGTAGGTGCCGTAGGGTGTGGCGCTCACGTATTGCGCCTGCGTGCGAATGGTCTCCACACCGAAGCTGAGCGCATGCGCTCCGCGCGTCCACTGAAACACATCACGGAAGTCTTCCGACATGTTCTTCAGGTGAAGCGTGGTGGACCCACCCTCTGTGCTGTAGCCTGGCCGGTTTACGCCGATGGAAGGCTGGTTCGACGTAAGGACGTATGGCAGCGCATGCACGAACTCGAAGCGCGCCGAGTTGGTCCGATTGCCCATCGCAGAGTCGAGTGACAGTGCCGCGGCTGCGGCCTGCGTGCGGTTGCTCTGCCCGGCGCTCGCCTGCACGATGCCGCCGACACGATCGTTCGGATTGTCGGAGAAAGTACGGTCGCCATTCACGCGCAGGCTCAGAACATGCTTATCCGTAAGCTGGCGATCTAGCTTCGCCAGGGTGTAGAAATCGTTGCCATGCCCCATGTATACCCCGGCGACCGGGGACTGGATGAAGGCGCCACGCGCGAAGCTGTCCTGCTCGTAATCGGCAAAGAAGTGCGTCCTGGAAGAGAGCAGCGGTCCTCCAAGCCGGCCGTAGCCGTCGATCAACCGGTTTGGCATGCGCACCGTTGCGACCGGTGGCGCCGCCTGCAATCCGCTCGGGCGTCCGAAGAACGCGGCTTCGCCATGCAGCTTGTCCCCACCGGACCGCGTCTGGTATGCGATGATCCCCGTGGTCGTGCCACCGAAGAGCACGTCGTACTGATTGGTCAGAACCTTCATCTCGGAGACTGCCGAGATGGGGAGCGCCATCAGCGGCGCATTGCCGTACACGACCTCGTAGTCGGTCGTGTCGTCTACGGTGTAGCGCGTGAGCCGGAATATGTCAGCGTTCACGTTCAGTCGCGCACCGTTGATAGCATCGCTGCCGATGCCGCTGGTGTTCCGCACCTGCGGATTGAGCAAGGAAAGACGGCTAAGGTTGCGCCCATTCTCGGGAAGCTGATCGAAAGTCTTGCCGTTCACCAGTTGCGAAATAACGGCGCTTTCCTGCTCCAGGGGCAGGGACTCGCCATTCACAGTGACGGTACTGGTGACGCCCTCGACATCGAGTGCAATATCGAGCTCGGTCATGCCCGCAACACGCTGCAAGGGGATACGCAGCGTCTGAAATCCGGGAGCCTGGACCTTGAGCTCCACAGATTTGGCAGTCAGTCCGTCGAGTGGCATCTCAAACCGTCCCTCCGCATTCGTTTGCACCGGGGCAGATAGGCCACCATGCTCTCCGATGGCAACGAGCGTCGCGTGATCCAAAACGCCATCACCGTTACGCG
>CALMAP010000356.1:12474-22744 GCA_937859825.1 uncultured Terriglobus sp.
CCACGTAGCACGATTCCGGACTGCGCGTAGATGGAAAAGGCAGGGAGGAGTAAGCTCGCGGCAAGCGAGCATGTCACTACAGATTTACGCATGGCACAGGACCTTTCGTCAGAAACCCAGGTCCGTGCAAACGCGTCTATGATGGTGAGCGTTCGTCAGGCCGAGAGGTTTGTCGATCTCAAAAGGCCTTCGCGGAGCTTCGCCAAAAGATACCGCGGAGACCTTGCTGTTGCTGTACACAGGATATACGACAACTCGAGTCCGACATGCAAAAGTGAAGGAATGCGAGAACATATTCGTAAATCTAGGATTCCCGAGCTAAAAGATTTGCCCGTACAGGGCAAGCTCGACTCGCTTACCTGAAAGAGACCCACCATCGGCTCTTCCAGGATGTTTACGACTGGGCCGGTGAAGCCGCAGGCCGCACACGAGGCGCTGCTTCAAGTCATCCGAGAACACCTGAAGTAGTGCTGCTCACGCGGACGGAGAGCTCTCGTTGTAGCGGCTTGGCAGCTTGCCGGTGACACGCTTGAACATAGCCGTAAAGCTCCAGGCGGTCTCGAAGCCGAGAGCATCCGCGATCTCAGCCAATGGCCTGCCTTCCGTCAGAAGAGGTATCGCGATGAACGTGCGTATCTGGTCGCGCCAAACCTGGAATGAGAGATTGGTTTCACGCTGAACCAGTCTGGTGAGTGTGCGTGGCGACATGCCAAACTGCTTGGCCCAGTGTTCCAGATTGCCCGTGTTTTCAGGATTCTTGAACAGAGCCTGTTCCAGCGCCAGAAGCCGATCGTCTCCGAGCGTGGGCAGACTCACAGGGTGAACGGGACTCCAATCGATTTCTCCGAGCAGCGCCGAGATGATGCGCCCATCCTGCCCCTCTTCGTCGTACTCGATAGGCATTCCGACCGTGCGCAAGATCAACTCGTGTAGCAGCGGCGAGACATCCAACATGCGGGGAAGATCGGGAGCGGACGTGATCGGCAGACCCTTGCTGACATACAAGGTCCGCATCTCCATCGCGCCGATACTGCCGGTTTGATGCGGGTGCATAGCCGGAATCCATACGGCGCGTCGCGGAGGGATGATCCAGCGGCCCTGGTCCAAGCTGAGCCGAATGCTGCCCGAAGCTGCATAAAGGAACTGCGCCCGCGCGTGAGTATGACGAAAGCCGGCATACCCCGCCGGATAGCTCTTCGCCATCGTCGCTACCGGTCTTGGAACGGTCTGCAGATACTCGTGATCTTGTGAGCGCTTCGTCATGACGGATTACGCGTAGCCTCTGACCGCATACGCGGAGCATGCGTCTTCTTCTCCCGATATCCTAATAGGGACCTAAACAGTCTGAATTGCCCGCGGCAGTCTTTTGGCGAAGCACCGCGGTCACTGAGATCGACAGCCGATGGTTGGTGCTTGGTTGAGGGGCATGCGCACAACCAGGAGCCTTCAAAGGAGCTTCTGTGTCATTTCGTTACCCTGTCTTCCCGTCTTTGGCATTCGGTTGCGTTCTTATCGTGGGTGCTCCGTCCTCTCATGCGCAAAATGCGCAGCTTACCGGTGTCGTCACCGATGTACAGAAAGCCGTGGTCGCGCGCGCGAAGGTGGAGATCGTCAACCAGGCTACGGCAACGCGCGTGACTGTCGAGACCAACGGCTCTGGCGGTTTCACAGTCGCTTCGCTGATCCCTGGGCTGTACCAAGTGTCGGTGAGCGCTCCTGGGTTTCAGACCGAAGTCGTTGACGCTGTCAGTGTGTCCGTCTCCGGCAAGCTCTCGCTGGACGTGACGCTTCGGCCGGGTAATGTGAATGAGACCGTGTCGGTCAATGGCAGCGGCATACAGGTAAACACGACAGACGCTTCTGTCAGTTCCGTCATCGACCGGCAGTTTGTCGAAAACATCCCGCTCAATGGGCGGAGCTTTCAATCCCTGCTGACGCTGGTTCCGGGCGTTACCCAGGTGCCCGTTCCCACGAACGGCGGCGCAGGCTTTAGCGGTGAGATCACGGTCAATGGCCAGCGCACCGAGTCGAATTACTTTACGGTGGACGGCGTGAGCGCCAACACAGGTGCTGCTGCGGTCAGCTCTGTCATCGGCTACGGAGCAGGGTACTCCGGTTCCACACCGCAGGAGACCGTCCTCGGCACGACCCAAAGCATCGTTCCCATCGAGGCACTGCAGGAGTTCCGAGCGACCACATCGACCTACTCGGCACAGTACGGTCGCACACCGGGCGGTCAGTTTGAGTTCCTCACGCGGTCAGGTACGAACGGGTTTCACGGCAATGCGTTTGAGTACCTGCGCAATGATGCGTTCGACGCGAACTCTGCCTTCAACGACTTCAATAGGATCGCGAAGCCGCGCGAACGGCAGAACGATTTTGGCGGAACCCTGGGCGGTCCCATCTTTCGTGACCGCACTTTCTTCTTCGGTAGCTACGAAGGATTACGGCTCCGCGCTCCGCTGTCCGCCGTTACGGACGTTCCTACCTACGAGGTTCGTGCCGCGGCAGTGCCAGCGATGCGACCCTTCCTGAATGCCTTCTCACTGCCGACACCGAACCTCTCCGGAGCCAATGGTGCGAACGGCGAGACCAACGAAGGAAACGGCATGGCCATCTTCCAGGCAAGCTACTCCGCTCCAAGCTCCATCGACAACGGCACCTTGCGTGTCGATCAGCAGTTCGGTCAGCGGCTTCATCTGTTCGGTCGCTATGGCTACACGCGTTCTGAAGCGACAAACCGGAACGCCACGGCGCTCTCAGAACTAATGGAGCAGGCAAGTATTGCGCGAACAGTTACCGTAGGCGCAACGGCGACACTGAGTTCGAGGCTGGTCAACGATTTGCGCTTCAACTACACCGCCAGCACCGCCTCTTCGCAAGACACTCTGGACAATTTCGGCGGAGCCGTGCCGTTCAGTACGGCGAACACACCCGTCCTGAGCATGCCGAATTCGAACCTGTACTTTGAGCTGTACTACGGCAAGATTCCGTATTTCACCCTGACACCGCGAACGACGGCGCAGCACCAGATGAATGTGGTCGATTGGGTAGGCCTGACGTTAGGCAAGCATTCGCTTCGCTTCGGTGTTGACTACCGTCACCTGGCGAACTCGGAAAGCTACCCCTCGGTCTATGAGTTCCCAGTCTTCATCAGCCCACAAACAACGGCGGCGGGACTACCGTACTACAACTACATCTTTAAGCTGGGGCTCGACCGTCTGGAGCCGACCTTCAACAACACGGGTCTCTATGCACAGGACGAGTGGAAAGCAACCGACCACCTGAGCGTTTCACTTGGATTGCGCTGGGACCTGTACCCTCCGCCGAGTGCGAACAATGGTGCTCTGCCGTATGCGTTGACCACATCCAGTTTGGCGACGGCCACGCTCGCGCCACAAGGCACCGGACTGTGGCACACGCGCTTCACCAACTTCTCGCCGCGCCTCGGCCTGGCTTACCAAACCCAAACCCGGCCGGGGTACGAAACGACGCTCCGCGCGGGCTTCGGTATGTTCTATGACCTGCCGTATGCCACCGCTCTGCAGGACTACTGGGGCACGGGCTACATGGCCTATAGAACCTTCTCCCTAAAGCCGTTTCCTGCTTCGCAAGCGTTGTACGACTCGTCTCCAACACCCTCCTCTGCTGCGCCGTACAACAGCATCACCTACGGCTTCAATCCCAACCTGCGCACGCCGTATACGCTGCAGTACAACGCGGCTGTTGAGCAGGGCCTTGGATCCAAGCAGACGTTGCTGGTCAACTACGTGGCATCGGGCGGGCGGCTGTTGCTCGCAGACCTGATCTACGATCCGACGGTCGCCGGCAACAAAAACTTTGTTCCGGGGAATGGCCTCTACCTCAACGATAACGTCGCAAGTTCCTCGTACAACGCACTCCAGGTTCGCTTTGACCGGAAGCTCTCTGCCGGTCTGCAATCGCTGCTCTCCTACACGTGGTCGCACTCCATCGATAACGTGAGCAGTGACTTCGCCAGCTATCAGCTCTTTACCGGGCCATCCGACTTCGACGTACGACACAACTTCCAGGCCGCACTGACCTACGAGGTGCCAGGATCCTTCCATAACGTCGTCGCCAGACAGCTACTCGCGCACTGGGCAGCCGACTCTCGCGTGAGTGTCCGTTCCGCGCTTCCCGTAAATGTGCTTGCTGCCACATCGCTCGGTTCGAGCGGTCAAGCCGTCTACATCTACCCAAACCGCATCCCGAATCAGCCGCTCTACCTCTACGGGCCGCAGTATGCCGGTGGCCGCGCCATCAACTACAACGCCTTCCAGGTGCTCGGCAGCGCGGCCACCGGGTACCAGCAGGGCAATTTCGGTCGCAACTCCGCGAGGGGCTTCGATGCGGTACAGGCGGACATCGCGCTTCGCAAAGACTTCGTGCTGCACGAAGGCGTAGGCCTTTTGTTCCGAGCCGAAGCCTTCAACGTCCTCAATCACCCGATCTGGGGCGGCATCTACAACCAGCTCAGCACAGGAGCTGCCAACTTTGGCAAGGTGTCTTCCAACCTAAATTCGCAGTTGGGCGGCCTCAACCCGCTATACCAGACCGGCGGCCCGCGATCCCTGCAGCTTGCGCTCAAGCTGCACTTTTAGAGGAACTCCGCATGATTGTCACTGCTGCAAAGGTGAAGACCTGGTATCGCGTACACAAGTGGACCAGCCTGATCTGCACGCTGTTCTTGCTGATGGCGTGTGTCACGGGTTTTCCCCTCATCTTTCACGATGAACTTGGGCCATTGCTGAATCACGAGGTCCGGCCTGCAGAGATGCCAGCCGGATCTCCCAGCGCAAGCATCGACCGCATGGTGGAGCAAGCGAAACGACGCATGCCCGAGATGATGCCTTACTCCGTCTTTCTGGATGACGACGAGCCTCGCGTTCTCGTGTACTTCACGCCAACGCCTAAGCCGAAGAAGTTCCAGCGTGTTGTCTTCGACGCACACACTGGCCAACCGTTGGAGCAAGGCCCGTTGGGTAAAGACCTCTTGTCGCGCCTACTTTTGCTGCACAGCGCGCTCTTTCTTGAGCTACCGGGCGAGCTGCTCATGGGATTAATGGCGCTGCTGTTCGTGATCTCCTTGGTGAGTGGTGCCTTAGTCTACGGACCCTTCATGCGCAGGCTCAGCTTCGGCACGTACCGTACGCAGCCCGCGCGCTTGCGCTGGTTCGATCTGCACAATCTGCTCGGCATGACCGCGCTGGCCTGGATGCTGGTGGTGGGCACAACCGGCGTAATGAATGCGCTCTCAACGCCGCTCTTCGGGCTCTGGCGCGCACAGGTGATGCCCAAGCTGCTCGCGTCCTACGCGGGCAAGCCGCCCGTAGGGCATCTCGGCTCGGTGGATGATGCGTTCACAGAAACGGCGCGGCTGCTGCCGAACCGGCAAGTCACGTCACTTCTCTTTCCAAACGCGATTATCGCGAGTCCACGTCATTACGTTATCTGGACCAAAGGCACCTCGCCGGTCACCTCGCGTCTGTTTACCCCGGTGCTCATCGACGTCGAGAACGGCAAAGCGACCGTTGCAGACGGCCTGCCGTGGTATCTGCGTACCTTGGAAGTTTGCCGCCCGCTGCACTTTGGCGACTACGGCGGCCTACCGCTGAAAGTGATTTGGGCGCTCTTTGACTTGATAGCGATAGTGGTGCTCGGCAGCGGTGTCTATCTTTGGCTTTCGCGCAAGAGTGGCGTGGAGCGATGGCTTGAAAACGTGAGTCAGAGTGAGTTGCGGGAAGAAGTGAGCCTGTGACACGCACGTGGCGTGACGTCTACCGCTGGCCGATGTTGCTTGCGTTCGTTATCACCGCAGGCTTGCTCTTTGCTTTGCTGGGCAATGGCATCTGGGATGCAGCTTCATGGCTGCTTCTTGCCATGCCTCTCCTTCTCCTTACGTTATTGCTGCTACGGAAAGCAAACACGTAGGTGCAACAAGGGAACCCGAAACTCCTATTGGTGAGGCAGATCACAGATGACAACAAAGATTACGCGCATCTTCCTTGTTACGGTCATGCTGCTTCTGTCGTATAGCAGCCGTCTAGACGCGGAAGACGATCTGGCATCTCGGCAGCGGAAACAGGTGGACGCAATCCTGGCACCGTGGAGTCGCGCGGATTCGCCGGGTGCCACAGTCGAAGTGGTACAGGACGCCCAAATCGTTCTGCATCGAGGCTACGGCATGGCCGATCTCGAGCAGGGCTCGCCAAACCGGCCTGAGACTGTGTTTTCGCTCGCATCCATGTCAAAGCAGTTCACTGCAGCTGCCATTGCCCTGTTGGTTGAGCAGGGCAAGCTGCACATGGAAGACAACGTCAGGAACATCGTCCCCGAGCTACCCGACTACGGCGACGTCGTTACCATCGACAATCTGATCCACCACACCAGCGGTTTGCGCGACTATCTGACTTTATGGGCAATCTCCGGCAGGTCGCTCACTGATTCCATGCCGGAAGACGAGATACTCGAGCTTATCTGCCGGCAGAAAGCCCTTAACCATCGGCCCGGCGCTGAGTATCTGTACAGCAATACGGACTACCAGCTTCTCTAGCTGATCGTGCATCGCATCAGCGGCGAGCCTCTCAGCGTCTTCGCAAACAAGAACATCTTTGAGCCGCTCGGCATGCGGCAGACCCATTTTCACGACGACATCACGCGACTCGTTCCTCTGGTCGCAGCGCCCTATGAGCAGCGGCCCGATGGCAGCTTCGCGCTGATGCGAACACAAGTGGCGCTGGTCGGGGCCGGCAAAGCCTACAGCACAGTGGACGATCTCGCGCTGTGGAATGCGAATTTCGATCACAATACGCTCGGCAAAGGCAGCCAAGCGCTGATCGAAAGTCTGCTCACACCCGGGCGACTAAGTGACGGTAAGACGATCGCCTATGCCTCCGGACTAGATGTGGACACCTACCGCGGGCTGCCCTCGGTGCGTCACAGCGGCGGTTCAATCGGCATCTCGACGATGCTGCTGCGCTTTCCGCAGCAGCACCTATCCATTCTCGTGCTCGGCAATGTCGCGCAGTTGCATGCCTCGGCCATAGCAGACAAAATTGCGGACGTGTACCTTGGCGACCGGTTGTCACCTCCGCCTTCGCATCCGGCGCAAGTAGCACCCATTGATCCTGTTCCGCCGGAGGGAGCAGGCTCAGCCTCGGACAGGGCGGCATACCAAGGTACTTACTACAGTGCCGAGCTGAACAGCACTTATCGCCTGTACATCGTGGGTGAACAGCTGCTCGTTCAGGCTGGCACCCATCTAAACGGTCGCATAAGAGCCATGCAAGGCGACCATTTTAAGCTCGTTACAAGCGACGGTATGGGTCGTGCCGAAGGCCATTCGGTACAGGATGACCAAAGGCATGTCGCGGGCTTCTCCTTGACGTATGGGCGCATGAAGGACATCGTCTTCAAGCGCGTTCGCTGACAGTCCAGTGTGTCTGAGAAGATGGCCGGCGTTGCCGTACGAAGAGGATACGCCCTATCCGACGTTTCCCAATCGTGGCCAGAACATCCGCCTCATCACCGCAGTTAATTCAGGACGATATGCGCCGGACTGACCAAACGTAGCATTCGGGGTTGAAGAATAGCTCCTCTCCCAAAGGTTCCATTCGGGACCGATTCTTCGAGAATAGGTCAACTCGGCTCGGCGATCAGTAAAGCACGTCAAGTCATAAAAGAACGAACGTTCGTGCTAATCTTCCTATATGGGACGTCTACCCTCGACAAAGCAGCAGGTGCTTACAAGCGGTACCAACCTTCTCACTATTGCCGGGCTTAACGGCATCACGATTGGCGCTCTGGCGGTTCGGACCGGAATGTCGAAGAGTGGGTTGTTTGCACATTTCCGCTCCAAAGAAGAACTGCAACTCCAACTGCTGGACAACGCTGCACAAATAGCTTCGGCAACTGTGATCGAACCTGCGATGGCAGCGGCCCCAGGGTTGCCACGTTTGCGAGCTCTCGTGGCAGCATGGCTCGGATGGACGCGGAGCGCTGGCTTGGACGGTGGGTGCCCAGTCGCAGCCGGCATGTTCGAACTCGATGACATGCACGGCCATGTGCGAGATCACCTGTTGAGCATGGAAGCATATTGGAGGGCTCTTCTACTCCGGCTCACGGACGAAGCTGTTGAGCGCAAGCAACTTAAAAAGGATCTGGACGCAGAACAATTCGTTTGGGAGCTCTGTGGGATCTATCTAAGCCACCACGCTTCGTCGCGTTTCCTAAACGACCCCAAAGCTGACGTTCGTGCGGGCATTGCCTTTGAAGCCCTGCTGGCACGTTCGGCTGTAAACCCGAGGAGTAAGTTGTGAAGACGCCCGTGTCCGTTCTCATCGTCGCTGGAACAGCGTTCATCGGCGTGTGGTGCATTGCCCGAGTCGCCCTGAAGATTACGGGTGTTCCTGCAGGCTTCCCACCCTTCACCACTTTGCCGCTCTTATCCGGTGTGGTGGGAGGATTTCTAGGAGCTTCCGCCATGTATGCGCTTTGTGTGAGGGCATCGGCAAGTCATCCAGACCGGCTCTTTTTCTTGATCGCGATCGGCATTCTAGCTTTGTCATTTGCACTTCCGATCCGACTCAGTTTTACGCACTCACGGCGTTTCGCGGGTGTCACCCCGGCTGCTCAGATGACTCTCGCGTTACTGCACACGGTGATAGCAACTTCAGCGGTCGCCGTCCTTACCCGAACAGGAGCTAGCTCTCGATGATCGTTCCGCGGCCGCCAATAGACATCCTTCAGATCGTTTCGCCACTAGTCGTCAGCGTCATCTACGTCGGTGTCATGTCTCTCCTGACCGAACGTGCGCGGCATAGACTTAGTGCCTTGATCATCGCCGGTGCTGGTGGTGTGTACTTCGGGGCAGGCTTCGGTCTATGGGAGCCGTTCTTCGCCATCCCAATGTTCTGGCTGGCATATCGCGGTCTCGACAACTACCGGTACATCGGCGTGGGCTGGATATTCCACATCATCTGGGACATTCTTCACCATCTCTACGGCAATCCGATCCTTCCATTCATTCCTATGTCCTCTTTCGGTTGTGCGATCTGTGACTCCGGCTTGGCTCTTTGGTATTTCATGAACGCTCCAGTGCCGTCCTTCTTTTTACAAATGCGAACCTCGCCGAAGCAGTTTAGGTAGGGTTGGGTGAACGATCGGATCACACCACTCGTTTGGCAGAGTGCGGCATCTCTGCCAGTCATCTCACCTGCATCCCCAAATTACGAGGCCGCCCTTATGAACCATGGGTGCCAAGGTTGCGCAGGAACGCCTTTGTCGTCTGCGTTGACCGACGGCACGACGATAGCTGCATCATCGCGACGTAGGTTGTGGTATCCCCTTGCCGTCGAAACGCTCTCGAGCTGCTTTGATAGAACGCCAATTGTGGCCTATCCAGCCGACTAGGTGTTCCATAGGATCCAGCAAACTGAGACCGAGTGCAGTGAGTTCGTATTCAACGCGTGGAGGAATCTCTGGAAAGCTTTCCCGCTTCAGAAAGCCATCCCTCTCCAGGTTACGAAGTGTTGTGGTCAGCATCCGTTGCGAAATCCCTTCCACCATCCGGTGCAGCTCAGAAAATCTGGCGCGATGATTTGGAGAACGTGCCAACATGACCACCAGAAGAATGCTCCATTTGTCTCCTACCCTCGTGAGGAGTTCTCGAGCAGCCTTCGCGTGGTCCCCTTTGCACATCAGTGCCATGGGCTCGAGAGCCCCTTTCATCGACGTCTTTCCCATGGTTCCCTCAATGTTCGTTACTGAGATCAAAGTGCCATCTTCACGCCGGGGCCTCTCTCATTCAGTATGTAGCTAACGAAGGGTAACTGGAGGGTGCAATAGTGACCATCGACAAGACTAGAAAGGGAGGAACGGCGATCGCGTATTGGTCGATCGCTCTCCTAATTCTCATACCTACAGCCGGTTCGGGCGTACCAGAGTTGTTTTCGCATGGGCCCGCACAGACAGTGCAGAGTCTACAAAGACTTGGTTACCCTCTGTACCTCATGAAAATCACAGGTCTGGCAAAAATACTTGGGGCTGTGGTGTTGGTCTCAAACCGCCCCCTTCGACTAGTCGAGTGGGCGTATGCAGGGTTCTCTTTCTTGTTTTTGGGAGCGACGGCATCGCACGCGCTCGCTCGCGACTTCGTGCATGCGCCCATTCCATTCGTCTGCTTTTTACTGCTCTTGCTGCCCTACAGGCTTCACCATCAGGTTCGCGACCATTACAGGTGATCTTAGAG
>CALMAP010000356.1:22754-25268 GCA_937859825.1 uncultured Terriglobus sp.
GAGAGCCGCTCGGAGCCAGCAAGGTTCGTGTTCGTCGGACACCTTGCCGGCTGCTCAACTCCTATGGTTCTGTAGCTTTAGAGTCACGGACGGTCAAGGCAGATTACGCCTTTAGTGACCACGATTCAGCAGTAGATGTGTCAATGACCTCTGGTTGAATCACTGACATGATCTGACCGATGATCGTAAGCCAGGCGAGCAGCTTCGATGCTTGGCCAATGATTTCGTATCCAACCGGTAAACCCTTGTAAAGCCGGCAGCATACTTGCTCCCATTGAAGTCAAATCGTATTCCACACGCGGGGGCATTTCAGCGAAGTAATGGCGGCGCACCAGGCCGTCCCGTTCTAGATTCCGAAGCGTGACGGTGAGCATACGTTGCGAGATCCCTACAAGGCGGGCTTTGATATCGGAGAACCGCAAACGGTGATTGGGCGAGACCGCCAGCAGGCTCATGACCATGATGGTCCACTTGTCGCCTAAGCGCTCGATAACCGAATGTGGCGCACAGGGCTTAAACACTGGCCCATGCTCCGTCTCTTCATAGACACGCCCATGGATCATCAATTTCATGCGTTCTCCCGTGTGCAGAAGGCACCCTAAAGTTGCCATCGACCTATAGTATACAAAAGTAACTACTATCCGCGGATGGACCGAGCAGGCTGAGATGCGCCTAGGATGATCGGTCATACAGAACACTTCATCGTCGCGTTGTCCGTGCTCAGACGCGCCCAACAAGGTGCTCGTGAGTCGCCTCACGAAAGAAGCCGAATGACAGACACTCTGAGAATGTCGCCTCACCTCCACCGATGTGGGCCACGCTCGAGCGGTGCACTTGCTGACGCCTCCCCATCTAAGATAAGCAGAGCCCGAGAACGCCGTTAGTGCACGTTTGCTGCATTATGATCGGCGTCGCTACAGGTTCTTCATTGACTCACATCCCTCTGTCGGAGCCCGCGTCTTTATGTCCCGCACAAGCCTCGTGTTGATTGCCGCAGCCGCGCTGCTGGTTTCCGCTGCACCCGCCCAGACCGGTACTACAGCCGAGCAGGTGCCGCCGGCTCTGGTGAGCGGCGATATTCCTGCTAAGTTCGTGCCGGTACGCGATGCTTATGGTTTCGAGCGCCGCACGGCCGAGATTCCGATGCGCGACGGTGTGACGCTGCACACCGTCATCCTTGTTCCCACGGCCGTGAAACGCGGGCCGATTATGCTCGACCGCACACCCTATAGCGCGGACAAGCTCACCACCTGGGACGACGGCGGCCCGTTTCTGACTCAGAACCTATTTCCAGCCTATGCTGAGCTGGCGGATCACGGCTACATCATCGTCGCGCAGGACGTGCGCGGCAAATATAAATCCGCCGGTGACTACGTCATGAACCGTCCGGTACGTGGGTCTCTCAACGGAACCCAGGTCGATCATCCCAGCGACACGTGGGACACGATTGAGTGGCTGGTCTACCATGTGCCCGAAAGCAATGGCAGGGTCGGCACCATCGGCACCAGCTACGACGGTTTTACAGCTCTCATGAGTCTAGTCGATCCACATCCAGCGCTGAAGGCAGCCGTGCCGATGAATCCTATGGTGGACGTCTGGATAGGTGACGACTGGTTCCACAACGGCGCGTTCCGACAGGAGATGATGAGCTACATCTACGGCCAAACCGCGCAGAAAGACTCTGGAGAAAACTGGTTTGCGCTGCGCTATGACGATTACGACACCTTTCTGCACTACGGCTCGGCCGCCGCGTTCGGGACGGCGATGGGCATGGACCAACTGCCTTTCTGGCGTCGCCTAGTCGAACATCCCGCTTACGACGCTTACTGGCAAGGCCAAGCAGTGGACCGGATCCTTGCTGCCAAGCCGCTCCTCGTACCGACGCTGCTGGTTGATAGCCAATGGGATCAAGAAGATATTTACGGCGCGTCGGCGGCGTGGCGCGCCTTGAAGGCGCAGTCCGGCGGGCGATTGCACTTCGTACTCGGCCCCTGGTACCACGGCGAAGAAAACGGCGACGGTGCGAAACTCGCACTCGACTGGGGATCGGACACGGGCAAGTGGTTCCGCGATCATGTCCTGCTCCCCTTCCTTGATGCGCACCTAAAGGACGGAGGAACCGCCGAGGACATCGCGCCGGTGACCGCGTTTGAGACGGGCACGAACCAATGGCGCCGTTTAGCAGACTGGCCGGTCGCCGCCAAGACGGTCCCCTTGTACCTCGGCGGCAGCGGTACTCTGTCGTTGGGTGGCCCGGCACCATCCGGCGCGGGCTATGACCAGTGGGTCAGCGACCCAGCCAAGCCTGTTACCTATCGAGAACGGCCGAACCTGGCGCCCTACGTTAAGGGTTCAACTTGGCAGGACTGGCTGGTCGACGATCAGCGCTTCGCGGCCAGCCGACCGGACGTGACCGTCTACACGTCCGATACGCTGACACAGCCGGTGCACATTGCGGGCCGGCCCTTCGCTCACTTGTTCGCGTCCACCAGCGGCACAGATGCTGATTGGGTC
>CALMAP010000356.1:25278-28971 GCA_937859825.1 uncultured Terriglobus sp.
GTGATTGGGGCGTCAAGCTGATCGACGGCTACCCCGACGTTGTGCCCGAGAAGCCGAAGATGGGAGGCTATCAGCTCGCCGTGTCCATGGACATCCTCCGCGGTCGCTACCGCGATGATCCCGCGCATCCTACCGCCATCCCTGCGAACAAAGTCATTGAATACCGGTTCGCCCTGCCGGACGCGGACCACGTGTTCCTGCCAGGCCATCGCATCATGGTGCAGGTGCAGTCGAGCTGGTTCCCTCTCTACGACCGAAATCCGCAGATCTTCGTGCCTAACATCTTCACCGCAGTACCCACCGACTACCGAGCAGCGACTCAGCGCATTTACCACCAGGCCGGCGAGGCGAGTGCGGTGGAGCTCCCGCTCGCCCCGTAAAGAAAGCTCCGCTCTAGATCTCAATCGTTTCGGTAGGCAAACGTCGCGGTCCTAAACAACTCTACGGAAACAAGCTCAAACGTTCCCTCTGCCAACCTAAGGCACAGCTAGGTGACTCTTGGCTTACAGCTTTACAAGGGTAAGTATCGGCTCGCATTTGAAGCAGAAGCGGGTTAGAGATGAGGTGAAGCAGATGAGAGGTGACATTGTCAGAGTCGGAGTCGTCGGATTGGAACCGGACAGAAGTTGGGCTGCCAGAGCGCACCTTCCAGCTTTACGTGCTTCGAGCGAGTTTGTACTAAGCGGTGTGGCAAATTCGTCCTTCGAAAGTGCAACGCGAGCCGCTGAGGCGACCGGGATTCCTCGAGCTTTTGAAAGCGTCGCGGAAATGGCTGTTTCGCCGGAAATCGACCTGATAGCCGTAACCGTGAAAGTTCCTCACCACGCCGCTGTTGTACAGACGGCGATTGCCGCAGGTAAGCACGTTTATTGCGAGTGGCCGCTTGGCAACGGTCTTGCTGAAGCTGAACGCCTGACCCAAATAGCCAAGGAAAAGGGAGTTCTTGCAGTTGTTGGCACTCAGGCAGTGCTCTCTCCGGAGGTGGAAGAGCTTACCAAGTTGATCGAGGACGGATTTATCGGAGAGGTGCTATCCACCACCATCGTTGCACGCGGAGGTGGTTGGGGCGGGACGATTGCTAACGAGCGAACTGACGGGTACCTGTTAGATCGCCAGTTTGGCGCGACCATGCTAACCATACCGTTCGGACACACGGTAGCGGCGTTGATCAAAGTGCTCGGCAATATCGATCGAGTCTCGTCCGTGCTCAGTACGCGCCGAACGACTGCTATGGCGGCAGATACGAAGGCTACTCTTCCTGTCACCGCGCCGGACCAGGTGCTCGTGAGTGGAATTCTCGCTAACGGGGCTCCCGTCTCCATGCACTACCGAGGCGGCATGCCTCGCGATGGGCAAGGCTTTCTATGGGAGATCAACGGCACGGAAGGAGACCTTCGACTAACCGCACCCTTCGGACATCTGCAGCTCGCACCGTTGTCTCTCACCGGTGTGAATGGCCAAGAAAAAGCATTTCAAACGCTCAAGGTAAATCTTTCTGAAAAGGACCGAAAGTTTGAGAACTCTGGACAGCGCAACGTTTCCCGCGTCTATGCCGCCATGGTGAAAGATCTCCGCGACGGAAGCCACACCGCACCAACCTTCGAAGACGGCCTGACGATCCACCGCGTCATTGCCGCCGTCGAGGATGCGGCGCAGCAATCGCGAAACATCTAAACGGCAGAAGGTACAACTGCACTCACGTTGCAGAAGGTTGGAGGAGAGTGGAAGCGGCTGGGCCGCTTTCACTCAACACTCTGCACGTGGCATTCGCTCTTCCGTTGCCTACTTGCATTCAACCCAAGCCAAATCTTTGTACTCAGTCAAAGCTTGACAGCTGAGTTCCCACGCGGGATCTGACGGGTCTAGCGCAGTACGAAGGTACGCCCAAGTTAGCCGCTGCACGGTCGCAACGCGTTCAGGATCCTCGTCCGTAGTCTCCGCAGCGTCGTATCCGGAAATACCGCCGAGCAGATGTCCCGAGTCCGCGATTGTAAGCAGGCACTTAGGTCCGGTGCTATGTGTGTATGGATCGGCGTGCCAGTCCGCTCCTCGTACAGTCAGGTGCGGAGAGACGTCCTTCTCGCCCACGACGACGAGCGTAGGTGTGGTCATTTCGACAAAACTGGGGTTGCGGAAGAACGGTAGCGTCAAGCCCATGCCGGCAAGGTCCTCCCCACCGTTACCCGGGGGCGTTAAGAGCACTCCCGCCTTGATCCGGTTTTCAACTAGGTTGACCTTTGTTCCGTCTTCGTCCGTAAGCTGTGCACCGAGAAGCATTCCAGCGGTATGACCACCCAGCGAATGACCCACCACAGCGATGCGGCCGGTGTCGAGACGACCCGCAAACGCCGGAACAGAGGATTCGATATAGGCAAGCTGGTCGATAATCTCTCGAATGTCCTCGACTCGAGACCGCCAGAACAACGGAGCTCCCGGTGCATCTGCCGGAAGGCTCAATGTCGCGGAGCTCAAGTGGGTGGGCTGGATCACTACAAAGCCGTGGGCCGCCCAAAAGTTGACTAGAGGACCATACCCGTTCAAGGACGACAGGTGATTGGACCGGCCATGGCCGTGGGACAGAAGAATGATGGGAAGATTAGTTCCTGTCACCGGGGCAGAGATTCGTACCTGCAGATCAACAGGACGGGTAGGAACGGCTAGTACAAAGGAACTCAGCGAAACGACAGGTGTCGGCTCATTGATCGGCAGCTTCTCGGCTCTGCCGATTCGAGAATGATCGCTAGGTACACGTGCGTACGACGCAAGGTCGGACTCCGGTTGCAAGCTAACAGACTTGGACATGACTACTCCTTTGGAACGGACTCCGCACCTGATAAGATCGTGCTTAAGCGGAACGTTGTTCCGATCATAAGCGGAACAACGTTCCGCTGACAAGTGGCCGGTGCGAAAACGAAAGCTACAACTAGGCCCCGGAGCCGTTATGCAGGGAGAAGAACCGCGCCGGATGCGTGCCGATTCTCGACAGAAGATGACTTCGTTGCTTGAAAGCGCGACTGATGTCTTTGCGAAGTCGGGCGTAGATGCTCCCGTGCGCCTCATTGCGGAGAAGGCTGGCGTCGGCCTCGGTACGGTCTACCGTCATTTTCCGCAGCGGTCCGATCTTATCAAGGCGGTGTTTCAGACGCAGGTAGATGCCTGCGCTGAAGCGGCAATCGATCTGGCACGCCTGTATGAGCCGGGCGAGGCTCTGGATCGCTGGATGCAGCGATATGTCGACTTCATCGCCACCAAGCGCGGTTTAGCTGGAGCACTACATTCGGGCGATCCTGCGTACTGCGCATTGCCCGCCTACTTCAACCAACGGTTGTGCCCGGCACTCGAGTCGCTGCTAGCAGGCGCACGTGCAGCAGGAGTCGTAAGGGTCAAAGTTGCGGCCAAAGACCTGCTGATTGCGGTCGCTCAGTTGTGCTCCGGATCGCAAGACGACGGTCTCGTCTTTGCTCGGAGAATGGTTCAGCTCATTCTTGCCGGGATGCGGCAGGAACATAAATAAGAAGAAGTATGATCGACTTCTCCGAGAGAAGTTCATCTTCATCCCAAAATCACTCAAAGGGAACAATGTTCTCAGCGATTGAGGATCAAACCACCAAACATCATGCTGGACTGAGAGTGAGCCCTTGAATCCTTCGGATGCTAAACACACTTGGGACCGACTTGCGGAGTCGTTTGCAA
>CALMAP010000357.1:0-884 GCA_937859825.1 uncultured Terriglobus sp.
TGCGCAAAATTGAGATGTTTCACTCCGGCGAGTTTGAAATCTTCGCGCAGTGCGGCATGCCTGCCGTGTTCTATGCGCAGAACCTGATCGGCGAGCGGCTCCCCAGCCTCACCTACATGCTGAGCTTTCCCAGCCTCGCAGAGATGGAAGCTGCTTGGCAGCGGTTCCGGGAGAATCCTGCCTGGAAGAAACTGTCCGCGGAGCCGAGGTTCAGTTATGAAGATCTCGTATCGAACATCGACAACCTGGTGCTAACGCCCAAGCCGTTTTCTGAAATTTAGGCAAATTCGGCTTTCTTCCGGTTTCCTGAGGCAAAACCTGGTCTCTAAGAAACTTTTCCTTTCTTTTTGCCGTATCCCACACAAGCCGGTCCGTGATGCGTCCTATTGGTACTAGCGTCACGCAGGAAGGTTTGTTCGCCAGATATGAAAGCTTTTCTTTTTGCCCCCCACATTGCGCTGGGCTGCATGCTCGCTGCCCCAATGATGACGCCTGCTCTTGTGGCGCAGGCTACTGCTTCCGCGCCCGCTGCGAGTAATCGCCAGATCGGCACGGTCAAGTCGATTTCAGGCAACAGCCTGACCATTGCGACAGACAACGGCAGCTCCGTTCCCGTGACCCTGCCCGACGCGGTCCGCGTGGTCCAGCTTGCACCGGGCAGTACCGATCTTAAGACCGCGCAACCTGCGGCTGTAGCGGACATTTCAGAAGGAGATCGCGTACTGGTCGCGGGCAAGCCGGGTGATTCCGGCGCTTTTACCGCTTCGCGCGTTGTTCTGATGAAGAGTTCAGCAATTGCGCAGAGTAACGCCACACGCCAGCAGGATTGGCAGCGGCGTGGCAGCGGCGGCATCGTGACGGGCGTGGATACGGCAGCACGCACG
>CALMAP010000357.1:945-1338 GCA_937859825.1 uncultured Terriglobus sp.
TGGTCGTCTCCGGGAGCTTCCGCAATCTGGCGGGTACGGTTGTTTCGGTGGATGCGTCGGCGAACACGCTCACGCTGAAGGATCTTGCCTCCAAGAAGAACGTCGTTGTCGCCTTCACGCCTGAGTCCGAGTTACGCGCGTTGCCGGCTGAGATGGCCGCACGTTTTGTAGCGAGGACCCGCGGAGCCTCGGGCGGAGCGGGTGCTCCGGTGCCACGGGCAGCATCTGCTACGGAGGGAACACGTCCTGAGGGAGCTCCGGCTGCCGCAGCAGGTACGGGTGCCCCCGAAAGTGGTCGCCGTTTCGGCGGGGGTGCTGCGGGAGGCGGCGCCGTTTACCCAGTCATCAGCAGGCTGCCAAAGAGTGCTTTGCCTGATTTGAAGCCGGGTGAAG
>CALMAP010000357.1:1348-4695 GCA_937859825.1 uncultured Terriglobus sp.
CGGTTCCACCACGGACAACGGCCCGGTTACTGCTATCACGTTGCTCAGCGGTGTTGAGCCGCTGCTCGCCGCGCCCCAGGGTGCTTCGTCCTTCAATATTTCGCCTTGGAGCCTCGGCGGTGGTGGCGAAGGTGCGGAATCCGGTGGCGGTCCGCAATAACGGACCTCCCTTCCATTTCGATGTACGCGCTACGCGCAAATTTTCGATTCTGCTGAGGTGCTATGCCCGTTCGTTTTCCCATGCCTTCACGAGTTGCCATGCTGCTCGCCTTTGCTGCCGTTTCCGCCTCTGGCACCTCATTGTTGCGGGCGCAAGCGGCCGCTCCCGCGGGTGCGCAGACTGGCGTACAGACCGGCGCGTCCGTAAAGGGCACCGTGCTGGATCCGGAGGGCCTCGCCGTTCCTGGCGCGGCCATCACGCTTACGCCTTCAAACGGCACGAAGGCCATCGAGAGTAAGTCCGGGCAGGACGGATCTTTCGATGTGGAGTCGGTTCCGGCTGGCACCTACACGGTGACGGTCACCATGCAGGGATTCGGCTCGTTCGTGAAGCAGGGTGTCCGCATCGGTGGGCAGCCGGTCAAGATCGATGTGAAGCTCAGCATAGAGGAACAGAGCACCACCATTACCGTGACCACGAATGAGAACCAGGTCTCCGTCGACCCGGATTCTAATGGCAGCGCGGTGGTCGTGAAGGGTGCTGATCTGGAAGCCCTTTCGGACGACCCGGACGAGCTTTCTAATGAACTGACCGCACTGGCAGGCCCTGCCTCCGGTCCGAACGGCGGTCAGATTTACGTGGACGGATTTACCGGTGGCCAACTGCCGCCGAAGTCGGCGATCCGCGAGATCCGCATCAACCAGAACCCGTTTTCGTCGCAGTATGACAAGCCCGGTTTCGGACGCATCGAGATCCTGACCAAGCCAGGAACTGACAAGTTGCACGGCAACTTTAGCCTGCAGGGCATGGACAGGTCGTTCAACACCGTCACCCCGTTTCTGCAGGGCGGCACACAGCCGGACTACCACCAGATTTTCTTTCTCGGCAGCTTCTCAGGCTCGCTGAACAAAAAAACCTCGTTCAACATAGCGGGAAGCCATCGCAATATCCAGGACAACAACGTCTTCTCCGGTACGATTGCCAGCAGCGCCGCCACTGGGGGTACGCTGTGCGCGCCCGGTTCCGGCACGGCCTGCTCCGCGAACGCACTGCCTCCCAACCTGCGTGCCACGTTTGCGCCGCGAACGCGTTACGACTTCTCCCCGCGGCTCGATTACGCCTTGAGCGAGAAGAACACGCTCACCATGCGCTACCAGGTCGAGCACAACGATGCGACCAACGCGGGCGTGGGTGGCCTGGTGCTGCCCACTGCGGGTTACAGCACTAACTCCCGCGAGAACACCCTGCAGATCAGTGACACGCAGATTTACAGCGCTCGCGTCATCAATGAGACCCGTTTTGAGTTCCAGCGCGAGCAGTACCAGCAGCGGCCCAATTCTTTTGGGCCCACCTTCAGCGTGATCGGCAGTTTCACGGGCGGCGGCAGTTCGGCGGGCACGCAGAGCAGCACCGGCGACCACATAGAAGTCCAGAACTACACCTCCATGCAGCTTGCCAAGAATTTTATCCGGGTGGGCGGCCGCCTGCGCGTTGACCGGCAGGCGCAGTTTTCCAACACTGGTGCGAACAGTTCCTTCTCCTATCGGACGATCGGCGATTACCTGAACAACAATCCGTTTCAGTACATTGTGACGAACTACGCGAACAACCGCGTGGGCGGTCGCGTGTCAGACATCGGGGTCTACGCCGAGGACGACTGGAAGGCAAAGCCAAACCTGACCCTGAGCTACGGTATCCGGTATGAAGCGCAGGGCGGCATCAGCAGCGACCATGACCTGGCCCCCCGCCTCAGCGTGAACTATGGCGTGCCGCGCAAGACCGGCAACCCACTTACCGTGCTGCGCTTCGGCTACGGCATCTTCTACGATCGTTTCGGAATTGAACCAATTGTCACTACCATTCTGCAAAATGGCGTGAACTCCGCCCAGCAGATCTTTCGCGCCAGCGGCAACAACACGCTGCCCGGCTGCGCTCCCGGTAGCGTGGCTGCCTGCGGTTCCGGCATCAGTTCCGCGAATACGATCTACTCGCGGCCGCAGTCGCTGCGCAGTGCGTATAACTCGCAGATCGCCGCCGGTGTGGATCAGCAGTTGCCGCATAAGTCGTCTATCTCGATGACCTATATCAATACCACCGGCATTCACCAGTATTTCTCACGGGCGTTGCCGAGCACCGGTACCTCGCTGCAGTACCAGTTCCAATCGGGTGGGTACTTCAAGCAAAATCAACTGCTGTTCAACGGCCGCTCGCAGGTTACTCCGAGCTTCTCTATCTTCGGCTTCTACGCGCTGAACTTCGTGCACAGCAATACCAACGGCGCGACCAGCTTTCAGACGGACAGCCTGAATCCCGCGGTGGATTATGGCCGACCGACATTTGGCAACAGGTCGCGCCTGTTCATGGCAGGTAACTGGACAGCCCCGTTCAAGTTCCAGGTGAGCCCGTTCATGATCGTGAACTCGGGAACGCCCTATAGCATTACCACCGGTGTGGATACCAATGGCGACTCGATCATCAATGACCGCGCCCAGTTTTCCGCCAATGCACTTAGCGGGGGCAGCTGCCTAAACGCGGCCAACTTCTCTGCGCCAACGCCTGCTGTTGGTCTGGAGTACAACCGCACGCCTATGGGCTATTGCACCGGCCCGGCTGCGGTAAGCGTGAACACCCGCATCGTACGTGCCTTCGGCTTTGGGCCCAAAACGGGGCCTGCGGCCAACCAGAACAATCAGGGGGGACAGCGGGGACCTCCAGGAGGCGGCCCGCGCGGCGGCGGTGGTTCTGGTGGTGGCGGTGGCGGCTTCAACGGATTCGGTGGTGGCGGCGCAAGTTCCGGCCACAAGTACACCGTCTCTCTCGGTGCGCAGATCCTGAACCTGTTCAACAACGTGAACTACGCAACCCCCAACGGAAATATCAGTTCCAGTCTCTTCGGCAGGTCGCAGGCGCTGCAGGGCGGCCCGTTCTCCTCCGGGTCGGCGGTGCGCCGCATCTTCCTGCAGGCCAACTTCAGCTTTTGATCGTTGTTGTTAGACCATTTCCTCGCAGGTGTAGTGACTTTCTTGTGTCGCGCCTACAGCGCTCGGTTAAGATGTTGCCACTTTCCTGGACCTTCGGCCCAGGCTTGTATGCCGTGGGCCTCCGGCCCTGGAATACACCTGGAAGTAAATGGCCTGAACCGTTCCTCGCAGGTGTAGCCGGCTCCTTTGAAGGTGTCCTCCTGAGC
>CALMAP010000357.1:4705-10278 GCA_937859825.1 uncultured Terriglobus sp.
AGGATCCTTTGTCGCGATGCTCCTCAGAATGACACGACACCTGAAGGGAAACAGCTTTAGAAGCCGAAGACATCAGGCGATCACAATCGTCTTCGCATTCATGAACTCACGCATGCCTGCAGTACCCAACTCTCGACCGTAGCCGGAACGCTTTACGCCGCCAAAGGGCAGACGCGGGTTGGACGCGACGATCTGGTTCAGGAAGACCATGCCCGCGTCGATGCTGTTGATGAGCGCCTGCTGTTCCGCTGGTTCCTCCGTCCACACCGAGGCGCCAAGGCCGAATGGCGTGTCGTTGGCGATCGCGAGGGCGTCCGCAAGATCGTTGGCGCGGAAGAGCAGGGCAACCGGGCCGAAGAACTCCTCGCGGTAGACCGGCGCCGCGCGCGGCACGTTCACGATCACTGTGGGCTCAAAGAAGTAGCCGTTGCCGATCATGCGCGTGCCGCCCGTGAGGATGCGGCCCCCCGCGGCAACACACGCGCGAATCTGCTCCTCCAGCTTCGTAACGGCCTCTGCACTGTTCAGCGGCCCGATCTCGACGTCGCGCTTCATGGGGTCGCCGATGCGTAGGCGCTCCATGCTTTGCACGAAGCGTTGCTGAAAATCGCCGAAGATTTCGTTGTGGACGATGAAGCGCTTGGCCGCGATGCAGGACTGGCCGGCATTCACGATGCGCGCACGCACGGCTGCATCCACAACCTGGTCCATCCGCGCTGAAGGCATAACGATGAAGGGATCGCTGCCGCCTAGCTCCAGTACGGTCTTCTTCAGCAGCCATCCTGCCTGGGCGGCGACAGCGCGGCCCGCATCCTCACTGCCCGTGACTGTAACGGCGACGACGCGGGGATCGTTCAGCACCTCTTCCACAGCGCCTACCTCGACCAGCAGCGTTGCCAGGGCTCCACGCACGAACCCGGCGCGGCGCACCAGACCCTCAATGCGCAGCGCGCACTGCGGCACGCCCGGCGCGTGCTTGAGCAGGCAGGTGTTGCCGGCCATCAGTGCCGGAACGGCAAAGCGGAAGACCTGCCAGAAAGGGAAGTTCCAGGGCATGATTGCCAAAATCACGCCGAGCGGGTCGTATTGGACGTAGCTCTGGCCATTCGGCGCGGTCTCATTCCGGATGACCTCCGGCGCGAGAAAGCGGGGTGCCTGCGCGCTGTAATAGCGGCAGCAATCCACACACTTGTCGATTTCTGCTTCTGCGGCGGTGATGGGCTTGCCCATTTCCAGCGTGATCAGGCGGGCAAGGTCATCGCGCTCCTCTTCCAGCAGCGTGGCCAGCTTGCGCATGCAGAGCGAGCGGTGCTCCAGGGGCAGGCGGCGGTGTTGTTCAAAGGCGTCCGCGCACTGGGCGATCCTGGCCTGGAGCGCTTCTTCCGTAAGCGGCGGAAAGGTGCGGACCACGGCACCGGTGTTCGGATTGATGGACTGAATAGGCATGGTCCCGCCGTTCTCTATGCAGAGAGCATGCGCAGTGTATCCGCCAGCACCGCCACGCCGTTCTGCATTGCTTCTACCGTAGCAAACTCGTCCGGTCTGTGGCTTACGCCGTTGCGGCATGGGATGAAGATCATGGCCGTGGGCGCGATGCGCGAGAGGAAGAGCGTGTCATGGTAGGCTCGGCTGACCATGCGCCGGTGCGACAGGCCTTCACGCGCGCATGCCGCTTCAATCGCCTCCACGATAGCCGCGTCCGAATGCGCGGGCAGGTCGGCGTTTACCTCGTCCATGTGGATGCGCACGCCCCGCCGCGCTTGCAGTTCGTGGATCGTTTCTCGAACGGCAAGCATCACGGTCTCGCGGCGATCCGGTTCCGTGTCGCGTATGTCGAGTTGCAGGTCCACGCGGCTGGGTACGCTGTTCACGGCACCGGGATGGACCGCTACGGTGCCGACGGTGGCTACCGTGTCGATAGAGCCGCTCGCGAGTGCCGCGCGCTCCACCGTAAGAATGACTTCAGAGGCGGCGCACAGCGCGTCGCGGCGGTCGGGCATCAGCAGGGCACCCGCGTGGCCGCCGAATCCCTCGATGCGAATGCGATAGCTGGCGGGCGCGGCGATGTCCGTGACGACGCCGATATCGATGCCATCGCGCTCCAGCAGCGGGCCCTGTTCGATGTGCAGTTCGACCCAGGACTGGTAGTGCGAGGATGGCAGGCGCACGCCGCTCAACTCTCCGTGGAACCCGGCGGACACCCGGTTTTCGGCGAGTGTTTTCTCATCCGAGTCTGTCAGGGCATCCGCCTTCGCGGGGTCCAGCGTGCCGCTCATCAGGCGGCTGCCGAGGCAGCCGATGCCGAAGCGAGTCGGTTCCTCGGACGTGAACATGACGAGTTCGATGGACCGGCGAGGCGTCCAGCCAGAGCGCTTCAGCGTGCGGATCGCTACCAGCCCGCCGAGCACGCCCACGGTGCCGTCGTACATGCCGGCATGGGGAATTGCGTCCGTATGCGAGCCGGTGCCGACCGCACCGGCACCTGGTTCGGCACCTTCCCATCGCGCAAAGGTGTTGCCTACGGCATCCTCGCGCACGGAAAGACCCGCCTCTGCATACAGACCCTTGAGCCACGTCCGCGCCTGCATGTCGTCATCCGAGAAGACGATGCGGGTCACGGCACATACTTCCGGTTGGCCGGTCTGCTCGCAGTGGGTGAAGCCGGCAAGCTGCTGCAACTCGCTCAGGAGGCGTTGCGCGTCCACCTGCAGGTCGGTGGCTTGCGTGTCTGTGTGCCTGTCTCTTTGCGTGTTGGGAGCCATAGTCAGCCGCGAACCGATCTGTCGCTATTGGCGAGCGGGTGCCGGTTCCAATCCTTGTAGATGAGGTAGCGCGCGGGGCGGCTGCCAAGCGCGCCAAACCATTGTGGGCAGTATGGCGCCATCCAGATGAAATCACCCGCCGCCACGGGGTACCAGGCATCGCCGAGGCGGTAGATGCCTTCTCCTTCCAGCATTAGCAGACCGTGCTCCATCACGTGGACTTCGACCATGCTGAGCCGCGCGCCGGGCTGATACTCCATCGTGTTCGCTGCGAAGTCGAAGGCGGTACTCGCAGGCAACAGCGTGCGCACTTGCAATGCGCTATCACCGAGCAGCGGTGTGGAGACAACATCACATTCCTGGCCGATGATCTTCTCAGGTAGTGGAGTGCCTTCGAGCGACACATAGTCCTTTTCAATTACGGCTGCGCGACTCGATGTGGTTGCGCGAAAAATGTGAGGTCTACCGGCGGGCAAGAAGGCATACCCCCCGGCTTGCAGCGTTACGGCGGGTCCGTCTCCGCAGGCAAGCTCGAGTATGCCTTGCAGCACGTAGACGAAACGCGAGCCGTGTGCCTGCCCCAGCGTTCCGCCCGGATCGAAGACGGCTGTGTACTGCGTGAACGCCGCGCCCAGTGCCGGTGCGGCGTGGACGGCCGCGGTGCATTCCGCCATGCCGGGCAGCGGTGCGAAAACGAAGGTGTCCGGGGTTTGCAGAAGATGGTCCAGAGCGCGGCGGGACCGGGTGTTGCCAAGGTGGTGCAGACTCATCGCGCCGCCTCCTGTTTCGCAAGATCACGCAGGAAGATGTCGCCCACCTGCAAGGCAAGCGCAACGTCGGTGCTGGCCACGTTCTCCTCGGGATGGTGACTGAGGCCGCCCGGCGTGCGAAGAAAGAGCATTGCCGCGGGCATGTGGGGGGCCAGCACCATGGCATCGTGGCCGGCGCCGCTTACCATGCGGCGGATGGGCGTACCGGCTGCGTCCACGGCGTCTTCCAAAAGCCGCAGCAGGTTGCGGTCGAGCGGTACGGCCTCTTGCTGGAGCAGCGGCTTCGCGTCCACGGAGAGACCGCGTTTGCCGGCGATCCTGTTGGCGGCTTCACACAGGTCCTGCACCGCTTGGGTGCGCACCAGATCCAGCGCGGATCGGACATCCAGGCTCACGCGCACCTCGCCCGCAATCACGTTGCCCGCATTTGGAACGGCCTGAATGCTGCCGCACGTGGCCACCAGGGCGCGGTTGTTCAGGGCGACCCGCTCCACTTCGGCGATCCACTCCGCGGCGGCGCAGAGCGCGTCCTTGCGCAGGTGCATGGGCGTGGTCCCGGCGTGATTGGCGGCCCCGGTGAACGTAATCAGCAAGCGGCTCTGGCCGGCGATCGTTTCAACGACACCTAGAGGGAGTCCCTCGCTCTCAAGCGCCGGGCCCTGCTCGATATGGAACTCCAGATAGCCGAGGGCCTGCTGTATTTGCGCAGACGTAAGCTGCTCCGGGTCGAGGCCGTACCGGACGAGGGCTTCGCGTACCGAAACACCCTGCGCGTCGTGCCGGGCAAGCATCTCCGTGTCGAGGGTGCCGGCCAGTGCCCGCGAGCCAATAAATGGGAACCCGAAGCGAACACCTTCTTCTTCGGAGAAGGCAATCAGTTCAAGGTCGAATGGCAGCGTGCCCGGTCCAATGGACGATGCGAGAGCGAGTGCCATTGTGATGCCGAGCACACCGTCGAACGCGCCGGCATTGGGCACGGTATCCAGGTGCGATGCGAGCACGAAGGTTCTCGCATCGCTACCGTTCCCCGGCAACGTGCCGCGAAGATTGCCTGCCGCATCCATGCGTACAGCGCATCCGGCCTGCTGCATCCACGCGGAAACAACGGCATTCGCGCGGCGCATGCCGTCGGACAAAAAGGTGCGCGTCGTCTCGCCGGGAACGTCCGTAATGCGTGCGATCTCGCGGCAGCGAGACACTGCCTCTTCTGCCAGACGCGATGCCTGCCCTGTGGTAAGTCCGGCTACCGGAGGCATGGTCATGCTCAAGCGCGCGTTACCCGCGCTTCGATGTAGCCGCTGGGATCATCGATGGGCATAAAGATCTCATTGGCATTGCTTTGTCGGAACGGTTGCAGATCCACAAGAAGGTTATGGCGGTTCGGCATGATGATGGTAATTTCCGTAAGCTCCGGCACGGCTGCGAGCGCATCCTCCGCCATCGCGTAAAGCGTCTGTTGTACGGACTTCGAATCATGCAGGGCAAACGTGCGCAGCATCGTCTCGCGGGTACGTTCCCGCAGCGAAAGGTAGTCCGCGGCGGTGCTCACGTCGTAGATCCACGAAGCAGAGACGGCTGTTCCCAGCAGGCGGTCGTCTGTCTCTTTCAGCGTGGTGAGTTCGTCCCGCTTGAAGCCGGAGAAGCCGGATTGCGTGGTCTTAAGCACCACCATCTCCTCAATGCCGCAGCGCAGCGTCGAACCGTCGCGGCTGCGGCGCAGAATCGCGGTGGCCAGCTCATTGGAGCCTTTCATAAAAGCGTGGGGATGCGGTGCGCCGTCGATGGTGAGCCGTTTCCACAATGCGCTTGCCACTTGGACTGCGACCGCACTTACACGCGGGTTCCGCTCCAGAAGAAAGGTGGGGAGCTCGGTAGCGAACTCTTCCATCGACTTCGCCTGGGACTCCTTTGCGCGCGAGTAGACGGTGTTTTTCATGGTGTCAGTGGCGAGCACATCCGTGTTGTCGCCCGCCAGGTAGACGCCGGTGAACTCGCCTTCGAGCAAGATGCGCACCGTCCACTCATACAGGGTGTGCACGTG
>CALMAP010000358.1 GCA_937859825.1 uncultured Terriglobus sp.
GAGGTAAGCGCCACCGCCAACATGGGCAAGTACCTGCGCGACGTGGTCAAGGCAAATCTTGCAACGCAGAACTTCCGCGTCTTCGGCCCGGACGAGACCGCCTCAAACCGGTTGCAGGCGATCTACGAGGTGAGCGGCAAACGCTGGGAGGCGGAGACGGAAGCGGTCGACGAGAACCTGTCCGTTGACGGACGTGTGATGGAAGTGCTCTCGGAGAACCTGTGCCAGGGCTGGCTCGAAGGCTACCTGCTCACCGGTCGCCACGGCTATTTCTCCTGCTATGAGGCCTTCATCCACATTATTGACTCCATGTTCAACCAGCACGCCAAGTGGCTGCAGGAGTGCAAGCACCTGCCGTGGCGGCAGCCCATCGCATCGCTCAATTACCTGTTGAGCTCCCACGTGTGGCGACAGGACCACAACGGCTTCTCGCACCAGGACCCCGGCTTCATCGACCACGTCGCCAACAAGCACTCTGACACGGTGCGCATCTACTTGCCGCCCGACGCCAATACCTTGCTTGCCGTTACGGACCACGTGCTGCGCACTCGCAACTACATCAATCTGACCATCGCCGGAAAGCAGCCCGCGCCGGTGTTCCTGGAGATCGAAGCGGCCATACGGCACGTGATCGCGGGCGTAGGCGAATGGCAGTGGGCGTCGAACCTCGACGAAGGAGAAGAACCGGACGTCGTGATTGCGTGCGCTGGAGATGTTCCTACTCTGGAAGCGCTCGCGGCAGTCACGGTGTTACGAGATTGGGCACCCGGCCTGAAGCTCCGCTTCGTCAATGTGGTGGACCTCTTCACCCTAGAGACGCCAGGGGAACACCCGCACGGCATTCAGGACGAGGAGTTCGACCGGCTCTTCACCGTGGATAAGCCCATCGTCTTCGCCTTTCACGGCTACCCGACGATCGTGCACAAACTAACGTATAAGCGGCGCAATCACGACAACATGCATGTGCACGGGTTCCTCGAACAGGGCACGACCACAAGCCCCTTCGACATGACCGTCCTGAATAAGCTGGACCGCTACACGCTCGCGCTGGACGCGATCACCCACGTTCCGAGACTTGCGCACCTGTACACCTCGGCGGAGCAGTGGCACAGCGAGATCATCCAGAAGCACAAGCTGTACGTGTCGGAGTACGGAGAGGACATGCCGGAGGTGCGGGACTGGAAGTGGAGCCCCATGCAGGGGTCGCTGGCACCCGCGCAGCAGCCCGTCTGAGATATGCATATACATATATTCCAGCGCCTTTTAAGCGTTGAGGTAGACACAGCCCGCCTGACTACGAGAAGTTGAAAGCTACACGCTGCGTTGTAGTTTGTAGAGATATCAACCAGGACAAAAGCTGGCTTTAAGACAAAGCAGGAAATCTTGGCAGTACTTACGGTCAATAGCGGCTCCTCCTCTCTGAAGCTTGCGCTCTATGAGGATGACGGCACCACATGCCTGCTTGACGGGGCGGCAAACTCTATCGGCAGCGATCAGGGCTCACTTACCGTTACAGGGCATGGCGGCGAGCAGTCTCACGAAGAGACTGCCCGGCTGAAAGACCAGCATCAGGCCTTTGATCTCCTTTACGAAGCAATGCAAGCCAGGCATCCTGTTCCGGTGGACAAGGTGGGACACCGCATCGTTCACGGGGGGCCGCGCCTCGTGCAGCACCAGCGCATCCGCGCAGATGTCCTGAAGCAATTGCAGGACGCGGTGCATTTTGCGCCGCTGCACATCCCTGCTGCTGTCGATCTGGTCAGGCACACGCAGAAAGCTTTGCCAGGCGCGGCGCAGTTCGCCTGCTTCGACACGGCCTTCCACCAGACCATGCCGCCGGAAGCGTTCACCTACGCGCTTCCCAGAAGATACCGGGACGCCGGCGTTCGCCGTTACGGCTTTCATGGGCTGTCGTACGAGTCTGTTGTGCACATACTTGGAGCGAACCTGCCGAAGCGAACAGTCGTGGCGCACCTGGGCAGCGGCGCAAGCGCATGCGCCATGCTCGACGGAAAATCGCAGGACACCAGCATGGGCCTCAGTCCCACCGGCGGCTTTCTGATGGCGACCCGCCCCGGAGACCTCGATCCTGGTGTCGTCCTGCTCCTGCAACGCAACTTCACAAAGGACCTTCCGGCGTTGCAACCAGACGAAGCCGAATCCCTGCTGAACCACGAATGCGGGCTCAAGGGACTTGCCGAAGAGACCGACGTGCGCCACCTACTGGAGCGCACAGACGCGGATGCCACACTCGCCATCGACCTGTTTTGCCGGGAGATCGCGAAGACAATCGCAGGCTACCTTGTGGTGCTTGATGGCCTGGACATGCTGGTCTTTACCGGAGGCATCGGCGAACACAGCGCAGCCGTTCGGCAGGGAGTGTGCGACCGGCTTGCCTGCTTCGGCATCGGGCTGGATGCGAAAGCAAACCAGGCGCACTCTCCCGGATTGATCTCAGAGGATGGCTCAAGTGTCAGAGTCAGAGTCGTTCCCGCAGACGAAAACGGGCAAATTGCGCGGCATGTGGCGCAGCTCAGCAGGACGTAACAATCAGCGTCACTCGCCCGGTTCGCCTTCGCTCAGCAGCCTGATTGCTTCCCGGTAGCCATGCAGCGTTCCCACATCCACATATGCTCTTCCCGCGCGAATGCCGACGGCCTCGCCGCCCTGCTCAAGCCATGCATTGACAAGTGTTCCAAAATACTCGTCCTGCCGGTCAGGCTGGCACCACAGCGCGTGCAGCGCATGGTAGATGTGGCCGGGCATCTTGATGGCGCCCCACACCCAGTGCGAACCCGCCTCTTTGCTTTTCACATCGATGCGGCTCACCCGGTCTGCTTCGTCCGTAACGACGGCATCGAAGAGCTCCGGCCGCTCCACGGGAAAAAGTAAAAACGAAAGCACGTCATCGGGGAGCACGGTGAGCCCATCCTTCGGGAACCAGATGGTGTCCGGAAGACCGATGACAACCGCTTCGTCCGGGCCGACCACACTTGCCGCGCGGAAGACCGCATCGCAAAGGCCACCCGCACCGGTCTGTACCGCGTACACGGTGTCCGCGCCCCACACCCGCGAACCGTAATAGGCCAGGATGTCGGACTTGCCGGGCGAGATGACGAAGCAGAGCTTCGTTGCGCCTGCCGCAATCAGACGCTCCACAAGATACTCGCTCACCGCGCGTGGGCGTTCGGTGCCGTCCTGCTCCATGCGGCTACCCACCGGCAGCAACTCTTTTGAGAAGGCCAGTGGCTGGATGCGGCTGCCCAGTCCGGCGGCTGGAATAATGCCCCACATCTAGGCGACTCCCGCAAAACTGTTGGTTTGCAGCGATACCTGGCGATTACTCACCGACGAACAGAGCGATTCCAGCGTACGCACCCGCGCAGCTGCCGTGTGTTCTGCGAGCGTGCGCTCCCGGGCAGCACCGGCGATACGCAGCCGCTCCGTTTCGCTCATCTGCATCGCATCGACCACGTCCGCGGTTGTTTTCGCCAGAACAATCTGCTCTCCCGGGACGAAAAACTGATCCAGACCCTCCCAGGTATCGCTGATCAGCGGCGTTCCGCAAGCTGCCGCTTCAAACAGCCGCCCAGATGGGCAGAAGCCGTTTTGGGCCATGGCGCTGCGGGTTACATTCAGCGTCCATCGCGAAGAACAGAAGAATTCAGGATGAGCACTTGGCGCAACATGTTGGTGAAAGTAGATGTTCTCCGTCCAAGGGAACGAATCGGGATACTGCGCTCCGCCCAGCAAAAACTTCTTTTCAGGCAGATGCCGCGCAGGGTCGATGAAGAGCGATTGTACGGCCTGCTGCCTGTCTTCGGCATAAGTGCCCAGGTAGGAAAGGTCGGCCTGAAAACGTTCCTTTGGCGCGATCGGAAAATGCGCCACCGGATCGACCCAGCCATAAAGGGGCGCAACAAACCGGGCATGCAGGCGATCTCTTAATTCCTCCATTGCGTGGCCTCCCGTGTAACTCAGGACAAGATCGAAGTCAGCCAAACCATGCGCTGGCAGGTAGTCCAGCGGCTTGCCGATCTCAAGTGCATGCATCGTCACCGGTGTGTCCAGGTCGTAAAAAGCTTTGATTGTGGCCTTGGATTCCACGATCAACATTGCAATGGCAGCACCAGCGGGGCAGTAACTGGTGCAGATCGCCAGGTCTGCTTCGTCCAGATCGCGTTTGGCTTCGATGCTTATGTCTTCGAGGCTGCTGTAGAGCTTGAGCTTTGCGCCACCGGGAAGCTCGGACAGGTCGCGTGTACTCGCGTAGTACGGAACATCTTTTTCAAAAAAGATCACAGCATGCCCGCGTTCACGCAAGGCACGAACAAGTCCGCGCCACAGCGTAGCGTGGCCATTGCCCCACGACGAAGTCACGGTCAAACCGAAGATCACAACCTTTAACTGAGACGGCACAAACTCTCCGATGCAGCAAAAAGGTGGAAGGGATGGGTCACATCCCTTCCACC
>CALMAP010000359.1:0-1088 GCA_937859825.1 uncultured Terriglobus sp.
CAATGCGACCACCGGGCAGGCGATCGACAAGACCTTTGAGGTGCTCGACACGGCGCATGCGCAGGGCTTCACGGAAGAACAGCTCACCTCGGCAAAGAACACCATTGCGGGTACGCTGCCGCCGGAACTCGAGACGTCCGGTGCACTGGCTTCGACCATGGCGCGAAACGAGCTCTACGGCATTACGCGGGATGCCTTCAACGCGAACCTGCTGAAGACGCAGCAGACTACCGTGGCAGACGAGAAGCAGATTCTCGCGACCGACTACCCCACCAGTGACAACGAAGTGATGGTAGTCATCGGTAAAGCGTCGGAGATAGCGCCCGTATTGAAGAAGTACACGCCGAATATCACTACCCGCAAAATCAGCGATCCGGGCTTCTAACAGCGCGGTCGCTGATTTCCGTTGCAAACTCCGCACCGTGCTGTTGAAGTGGACGAGTGTAGCCGTTGAGGTGAAGTCATGATGCGTATGCGCCTGTATGCCGCCTGTTCCGTCGCCCTCGCTTTGTCCCCCGTCTTCGCTCGTGCCCAGAGCACCGCGGACGATGAAGCGAACATTCGCGCCGTGGTACAGGGTGAGAGTGATGCGTGGAACCGCGGCGATGCGGAAGGCTTCGGCGCGCACTATGCGGAGAACGGCAGCTTCACCAATGTAATCGGCCAGCAACTGTATGGCCGGAAAGCATTCGTGGCACAGCACGCCATGATCTTCAGCACCATCTACAAGGGCAGCCATAACGTACTGACCGTGTCGAAAATCATGTTCGTCCGGCCTGATGTTGCGGTTGTCGATATTGACGGCGCGTTGACTGGTGCACTCCGTCTGCCGCCCGGTCTCAAGGCTGATGCAAGTGGCGCGCTGCAGGTGAAGCTGCAGGAAGTCATGGCCAAAGACAAGGGAGGCTGGACGATCGTGGCATTTCATAACGTAGCTGTGTACCCCCTGCCGCAGGACGGTCCACCGAAGTAACATCGGTCGTCACTGGCCCGATAAGAACTCGGAGTAAAAGAATGAATCGACGTGAACTTCTGGCCGGAGCCACCGCAGTGATGGCTGTGAGCAGGCTGCGCGCGGAAGCGAAACC
>CALMAP010000359.1:1098-4378 GCA_937859825.1 uncultured Terriglobus sp.
CGTTCACCGGCCTTTCAGGCCGGCCTGCCAAAGAAAAGCGCAACTTCACCTCGGAAGCCGTCGAACAGACGATCGAGCAGATGCGCTCCGCAACGGGCAGCAGGGAACTGTCGCAGATCTTCGAAAACTGCTTTCCGAATACGCTCGATACTACGGTTTTCCCGGGCACCTTCAATGGTCATCCCGACACGTACGTGATCACCGGCGACATCGACGCCATGTGGCTGCGCGATTCTGCTGCGCAGGTGTGGCCGTATCTAAGATTTGCGAAGCAGGATAAGGCGCTGAACGAGTTGCTGGAGGGTGTGGTACGGCGGCAGGCGCGGCTAGTTCTGTTGGACAGCTACGCCAATGCCTTTACGCGCACCACGAGCGAACCCGCGCTCTCGTGGGCGGTGCAGGACAAGACGGACATGAAGTCAGGCGTCGCCGAGCGCAAGTGGGAGATCGACTCGCTTTGTTACCCCATCCGCCTTGCGCACGGCCTGTGGAAGACCACCGGCTCTGCAGCAGCCTTCGACGAGACATGGCACGATGCGGCAAAGCGCATCGTGGCCACCTTCCGGGAACAGCAGCGCAAGACCAGCCAGGGACCCTACCACTTCCAGCGCAGCTCGCCGATCCCGACGGACACCATGCCTCTGAGCGGATACGGCAATCCCGTGCGGCCCACCGGCCTAATCTGCTCCGGCTTCCGTCCTTCGGACGATTCGTGCATGTATCTCGGCTTCATTCCGGCAAACCTGTTCGCGGCGGTCACGCTCGATCGTATCGCGGAGATTGCTTCGACCGTCTACCACGATGCCCCACTCGCTACCGAGTGCAAGGCCTTCGCGGCTGAGGTCCGCGCTGCAGTTGCGGCGCACGGAATCGTGCAGCACGCGAAACACGGGGAACTCTACGCCTACGAGGTAGACGGTTACGGCAACACACTGCTGATGGACGACGCCAATGCGCCCGGCCTGTTGAGCCTTGCCCATCTGGAAGTCGTTCCCGCGAACGATGCACGCTACCAGCGCACGCGCGCCTTCGCTCTAAGCCTGGACAATCCCTATTTCTTCCAGGGCAAAGCAGGTGAAGGCGTCGGCGGTCCACATATCGGCAAGGACTTCATATGGCCCATGTCCTTGCTGATGCGCGCCATGACCAGCAATTCCAACGCGGAGATCGTGCAATGCCTGCGCACACTTTGCACCACGACTGCCGGCACGAACTTCATGCACGAGGCCTTCCACAAGGACGACGCCGCCAACTATACGCGGCCTTGGTTCGCCTGGGCGAATGGCCTGTTTGGGGAGCTGCTGCTGAAGCTGCGGGACGAGCGGCCCGCGCTGCTGCGGGATTTCCGCGTGAGCTGAGGAACAACCGCGCAAGAAGCCCTACCGCTCCAACTGCGCCTGCAACTGCTCCAGGGTCCGCCCCTTGGTTTCCGGATAGATGGTCATCACCACGAAGAACTGCACGGCCATCATGGCAGCGAAGAAGTAAAACGGAACAGCACGTGACAGCTTTTCCGCCACGATGGGGAACAGGGCCGCGATAATTCCATTGGCGATCCAGTGGGAGGACGCGCCGAGGCTCTGGCCTTTGTTGCGCACGCGCGTGGGAAAGACCTCAGAGATGTACACCCAGATCACCGCGCCCTGGGACACAGCAAAGAAGGCGATAAATAGGGCAAGCAGCCATACCAGAAGATCCAGGTGGCTCTGTGTTTGAAAGACAAGGCCCACGCCGGCAAGCGCAACAAAGGTACCTACGGAGCCGATCAGCAGCAGCGTCTTGCGGCCAAGGCGATCGATCAAAGACATGCCGATAAAGGTCGCCACCAGATTGGCCAGCCCAATCCAGATCGACTGCGAGAAGCCAGACATGTTGCTGAAACCGGCGGCGGTAAAGATGCTGGGTGCGTAGTACAGGATGGCGTTGATGCCGGAAAGCTGGTTGAACAGGCCGATGGTGATGGCCAGGAAGATAGGCAGGCGCAGCGACCTTTGGAAGAGCGGCTCGTTCTTCTCGGCGCTTTCCATATGTATGGACGAGCGGATGTCTTCCAGTTCACCCTGCGGGTCCATGGCCCCCATTTCGCGTAGGACAGTGAGGGCGTCGTCCAGGCTGTTTTGCGAGATGAGGAAACGGGAACTCTGCGGAATGGTGTACAGCAGGATCAGGAAGACCACCGCGGGAATCCCGGCCACGCCCAACTGCCAGCGCCACTCAATCGCACCCAGGCCAAGCGCGGGCCGGGCCAGGTACCAGTTTGAGACGTAGGCGATCAGGATGCCCACGACGACCATCACCTGAAAGGTGCCAACCAGCCGTCCGCGCCACGCTGCCGGAGCGAGTTCCGCGATGTAGACCGGACCAAGCACGCTCGAACCACCAATGCCGATGCCGCCGATAAACCGGAAGACCATCAGCGACGGCCAGCTCCACGCAAGGGCGCAGCCGATGGCACTCAGCACGTATAGCGCGGCCATCACCCGCAGCGCGTTGCGGCCGCCCATCTTCGTCCCCAGCCAGCCCGCCGTAAGCGAGCCCAGCACCGTGCCCCAGAGTGCGATCGACACCGTAAGACCCAGCGCCGTGGACGTCAGCGAAAAGACGCGGGACAACTGCTCCGTGGTGCCGCTGATCACGACCGTGTCGAAGCCGAAGAGGAACCCTCCCAGCGCGCCTACCGCTGTGCTGAGCATGAGTTTGCCGGTGATGGTCATTGCCACTCCTGATGTGTTTGTGTGTGCGGGAGAAGTGTAGAGTGCGGATGGCACTTCTGGCGAGAAGGATGCCGTGTGCCGTTCTCCCTATCGTGCTGTCATTTCGACCGGAGCGACGGCTTTATCGTTGCGCAGTGGAGAAAACCTGCATGGTTCCTTGAAGCCGAAGATGTTCGAGGCGTAACGGCTACTCAAAGAACGATGCAGGTACTCCGCTCCAGCCGGAGAAACTCGGTTTCCGGTGACAGTTCAAATGGAGCCAAGGGAGTTTCAATATCCCGCGGCCTTCCCGAAGCTGCGACGGCTATCGTGGCCGCCGAGCAGTTCTCCCGTCTTCGGATCGACGGCGATCAACTCGCTGTCACCCCACACGCCGGGGTTCTTTTCGTCGAACTCGCCGGAGCGCTTGATGGTGTATCCGCGCCCTTTCAGCATGTCGCCCACATCGGTCGGGAAGCGCTTCTCCACTTCGAGCGTGTCCGGCAGGTACTGGTGATGGAAGCGCGGCGCATCGGCGGACTGCTGCACGTTCAGGCCGTTGTCCACCATGCTGATGAGGTCGTTGG
>CALMAP010000359.1:4388-4780 GCA_937859825.1 uncultured Terriglobus sp.
GGTGATGATGGTGGGGCCGCCGGGTGAGCCGAGCACGTAGCGCAGCTTGCCGTGCTGCGTGACGATGGTGGGCGTCATGGCCGAGAGGGGCCGCTTGCCCGGCGCGATCGCGTTTGCGGGGCCCTGAATGAGGCCGAAGCCGTTCGGCACACCGACCTTTGAGGTGAAGTCGTCCATCTCGTCGTTCATCAGGAAGCCGAGGCCCTTCACCGTCACGCCGGAGCCGAAGAGAAAGTTCAGGGTGTAGGTGTTGCTCACGGCGTTGCCGTCCGCGTCCACCACGCTGAAGTGCGTGGTCTGCGGAGATTCGTGGTGCTCGCCCATAGCTGCCGGGGGTTCGGGCATGAAGCCTGCCGGACGGACCAGTCCGGCACTCGGTGTGGCGTTTTCCG
>CALMAP010000359.1:4790-6493 GCA_937859825.1 uncultured Terriglobus sp.
GCATACTTCGGATCGGCCATCTGCTTCAGCGGCATGGTGGTGAAGTCCGGGTCGCCAAGGTAGTCGCTGCGATCCAGGAAGGCGCGGCGATAGGCCTCCGTAAGAATGTGAACCTGCCCGGGTGAGCGGTCGCCACCCAGCTTCGGCAGATCGTAGCCGCCGAGAATGTTAAGCGCTTCCAGTAGAACGATGCCGCCTGACGAAGGTGGGGGCGCGGTCACGATGTCGTAGCCGTGATAGCTGCCGTAGAGCGGCTCGCGATCTTTCACTTCGTATGCGGCCATGTCTGCGGCGGTAATGTTGCCGCCGTTAGCGGTCATGAAGTCGCCGATCTGTTTGCCCATTGCGCCCTTGTAGAAATCGTCAGGGTTGGCGGCTATGCGCTCCAGCGTGGCGGCAAGTTCCGGCTGGCGGATCGTCTCGCCCGCCGTGTAGAAGTTGCCGTCGCGCTGAAAGATGCGCTTCGATTCCGGGAACTGCGCGAGCGTCTTCGACTTCCATGTGCGCAGCTCTTCTTCACCGGGAATGAAACCTTCGCGCGCAAGCCGGATTGCCGGCTGCATGTCCACCTTGAGGCCGAGCTTGCCGAAGTGCTGCGCTGCGTAGGCCAGCCCAGCCACGGTGCCGGGCACGCCGCTGGCCTTGTAGCCCACCATGCTCATGCCCTTCACCACGTTGCCCTGCGCGTCCAGGTACATGTCGCGCGACGCGGCGGCAGGAGCTTTCTCGCGATAGTCGAGAAAGTGGGCGTTGCCGTCGCCCAGCTTCTTCACTCCGGTCGTTTGTCCAGGGCGGATCAGCATGAAGCCGCCGCCACCGATGTTGCCCGCCTGCGGGTAGACCACGGCCAACGCGAAGCCGACGGCCACTGCCGCGTCCACCGCATTGCCACCCTGCTTCAGGATGGCGACCCCGGCGTCCGTCGCCTCATGATGAATGCTCACCACCATGGCGTGGCTGGACCGGACGGGTGCTGGCGTAGGAACTACCTGCGCATGAAGTGCACTTAAAAAGAGAAGGCAGGTCGTGGCTACGGCGAAGCAGGAACGCATCATTGCCTCAATCAAAGTCAAAGTGGTTTGAGCAGCAGCATACATGGAGACGTAGACTGCATCCGGTAATTGGGACAAGCGCGAACAGTCACGGAAGTGGTTCCCCATCTTCACCGCGCTCTTCGCGGTTAAGGTGGGGTCCTCCGGTGTTCACCCGTCTCTGCCTCCAGGCCGAAAGATTCTCACATAAAGCTCTTGCCACTCTTCGCACGTTCGGCTTTCGTGAATCCCACCTTAGCTTCGCGAAGGTGGGGCACGCGGCAGATTTGCCTGTCATTATGCGAAAAGCGCATCCTGTGAAACATGCGCTGCTCTCTCCCTATTGCCGCCGTTCTTCTGCTCTCAGCCGCGCCGATGCTTTCTGCGGAGACAACGTGCAACGTTCGCGCCGTGGGCGCAAAGGGGGACGGACTAACGAAGGACACCGCCGCCATCCAGAAAGCCATCGACCAGTGTGCGCCGAAGCACGGCACGGTCTTGTTCGACAACGGGACCTTCGTCTCCGCGCCGCTTACCTTGCGCAGCGGCGTGACCCTGAAGATTGCCAAAGGCGCAACGCTGCTCGGCTCGACCGATCTGGCGGATTACCCCATTCGCACCGACGCACCGTGGCGTCGCGTGGCCCTGCTGCATGCCGACGCCGTGCAGAAC
>CALMAP010000360.1 GCA_937859825.1 uncultured Terriglobus sp.
ACCTCGGCTTCTTCCTCGGACTACCGAATTGCGGTCGGTGCGGCGCTGGCGGGGAACGATCTTCCTGACGCTGAGTCATGGCTTCGCTATGGGCTTGTGAAATACCCGCAGGACGGTGGACTGCTTCGGCTGGCTGCGAAGTTTGAGCAGGCACGCGGTGACAATGGCAAAGCGGAGGAGTACTACAAAGCGGCGCTTGCAGTATTGCCTCCGGACCGTCCGGCTACAAACCTGACTGCACTGCTGCGCCAGCCGCTTACGCCGCGGAGCCTGCCGAGTGCAGCGCAGGCACAGGACCTGGCGACACTCCTGGCTCCCGCAAATGAAGCATCCACACAGGAAGCCGCTCGTCCATACCTGCCGAGTTACGCGGACGAGGATGGTAACAACTACGCGGCTCCTCTCGCTGCGCGGCCGACTGTGCCTTTGTACATGCGCAGTCCCAGTGCAGAACAAGACAAGCGTTTGCGCGATTACTCACCGCCGGGCGGTCCGTCTCGAAGTGAGCCTGAATACGTGCTGCCCTCCGGTTCAGGACCCGGATTTGCAGAGGTGGAGACACCCGCAAGCATGCTTCAGAATCCGGTTGAAGCGCTTACCTCGGCTCAGGCGCAGCAGGAACGCATCCAGCAGGCCAACCGGGTCGCGTTGGCGACTCTTCCGCAAGAAGATCATGCTGACCGCGAGGTATATGGACCGTTTGTTCCCTATGTCGCGCCCATGTTCAATCCCAACGCGGCGCTCACTTACGAAGCCAGCGACATTTACTTTCCGACCACGATCGTCTACACAGAATTCCCGTGGACAGAGACAGACCCCGCTGTGCTTCGAAATGCAACCAGCACAACAGGGAATGTGCCCCTTGCCCACAAGCAGGATGAAGCTGCCAATGCGGCGGAAATCCGGCGTCATCAATCCGATCCCGATTCCGCGACAACCGGAGTCAGTTCACCTCCGGACGAGGTTGAGATAGCGCAGAACGTGCAATACAACCCGTTCACAACGCCACCTCCGGGCCAGACATCACGCCCAGCAAATTCAGCAGCGGGACAAGATGGCCAGCAGTATCCTCCGCCGATGCGAGGTACGCAGGCAGGTACGGCGCGACGCCGGATCGTGCGCCGGCCATCTTCGGTGGGTGGCTTCGGTCCCGGCAGTGCTCCTGTTTTCTACCCCGCCCTTCCTACGGACATGAATTCTGAGCCGTATCCGAATATGCCGCAGGTTGCGACACAGGACCGTACGCCGCCCGGAGAGGATGAACTGATTGCGCGAGCATTGCCGCCACTCAGAGGGCACGACATTCCCATTGGCAACGGATACCCTGCAGGAGGCCCTCCCCTGTCTGAAAGGCAGCAGGCAGAGCGTGATCTCGCTACGCTTGAAGCGAGCTACAGCGGTTGGGTGGGCGGTTCCGCCTATACGCGCGTTCGCAGCGGCGAGCCTGGTATCGACCGGCTTGAGGATTACGAGATTCCGATGGAAGCAACGGTAGTTGCAGGCAAATCTGTGCGCTTCAGTGTAATTCCCAAAGCCGTTTTTCTCACCAGCGGTACGATCGACAGCTCGCGCTATTTCGGCAACTTCATTCCTTACCTGGGAACGCTGCCCGCCAATGCTGTCAACACACCCTCGCCGCAGTCGGCCTCGGGTGTTGGTGGTGAAATCCAGATGGTGACGCAGAACCTGGGCATCGCAGTGGGGTACACGCCGTACGAGTTCCTTGTTCACAACGTAACAGGACGGTTGCGTTACCGGCCTGGGGGCGGGCCGTTCACGATTTTCGGTGAGCGTGATTCCGTGCGTCAAACGCAACTATCGTATGCGGGTTTGCGTGATCCGGGTTCGGTCTCGCTGACGAGCGCGGGCAACATCTGGGGCGGTGTTGTCTCTACAGGGGGCGGCGTTCGCTTTGACCACGGAAACGAGCGAGCAGGCTTCTACCTGAGTGCTGCGGGAGCGGTACTCACGGGATATCACACGCTCGACAACTCCAGCGTGGAAGGCACGGGCGGTGCTTACTTCCGCATCCACCAGTTCCCCGGCTATGGAACGCTGAACATCGGCGCAAATATATTTGCCGAGCACTTTGCTCACAACGAGCGGGCGCTCACCTATGGCAACGGTGGTTATTTCAGTCCGAACGTGTACGTGCTTGGGAATGTTCCCCTCACGTTTACAGGCAATTACAAGTCGGACTGGCACTACTCCATCGAAGCATCAATCGGTGTGCAGACCTTTCAGGAATCGCACGCGAACTTTTTTCCACTACCTGAAGATGCGGCCCTGCAGAACCAGTCGTATGGCACTTGCACCTTGCAGCAGATTGCGCAGCATACCTGCGTAAGCGCCGAACTGCCGAACAACAGCAATATCGGCGCAAACTTCGGCATCAGCGCGGAAGGATCCTACCGCCTTACCGACCACTGGTTTGCCGGGTTTGCACTTTCGGCAAACAATACCAACAACTACAACGTGGTGCAGCCAACCGCCTTCCTGAGGTACACCTTCCGTCCGCAGGTTGCGAACGAGGACTACCCGACGGGACTGTTCCCGACAGACGGCTTCCGGCTGCTGCGAGTGCCGTAACAAACGTCCTGGTTTTTACAGCATGAGCCGACACACCTGAACGGTGTTGTTGCGGAAGGGACACGGGAGATGTGTGGCTGTAGAAGCTGCAATCACCACCCACTTGACGCCCATCGCGTGCAGACGGTGTTCGCGACTTGCATCAAGGTGGGTAGCGAGGCCGGTCTGTATCTCAACTCCGTTTTGCCAATCTGCGGCCAACGACGGCATGACTGAGGCGATGCCTCCGTCTTTTGCGCGGTCCGGAAGCACCGACCTCAGGGTGGCGGCACGGAAGCCTTGGGCGTCTTCGCCGGGAACGGAATTGTAGTCCGCATCTATGGCGAAGAAGTCATTCTTTGCGGTGTTGCCACGTATCCATGCGAACGCCTGTACCCACTCGTTTCGCGACTGCCGCCCCGGCACTTCAAGGTACCAGGATGCGGAGTACAGCATTTGCTGCATCGAGACCACACCTGTTGTCAGGGCAAGGCAAAGCGCTGCGAACAGCACGATGCGCCTGTTTTGAGGCAGAACTCGAACGAGTGCTCCCGCACCCATAACCAAAAACATGGCAAAGACCAGATGAAGCGCGCGCAGCGGCTGATATTTGGCAATGGTGCTGGTATGCGCATCCAGGCGCGCAAAGCTCAAGGCAAGCAGGAATGCTGTGCCTGTTGTCCAGCAGGCCGCCCGCGTTATGCTGCGGAGCGTACCGCTCGCTTCGCCCCGCGCAAGCAGCCAAAGCAGCATGCAAGGCGCGAGCGCACCAAAGACCTCGTACCATGCCCATTGCGAAAGAAACCAGTAGGCTCGCCCAAGAGCAAGCGTGTGCAGCAATGCATTGTCCTTGGCTGCACTTGCGAATACCACACCCGTCGCAGCCAATGCCGCGCCCGAGACACAGAGAGAAAGTGCCAGCCGATTCCTGTTTCTGCCGACTACAAGAAAGGTCAGCAGGAACGTTCCCCAGAATGCCATGAGTGGATGCAGCGCTGCTGCAATCAGAACCACTGCCGCAGACCTTTGCCAACGTTGTTCCAGCAGAAACGCTACCGCAAACAGCATCAGCGGCGTAGTAAAGCTGCGCGCTGTGACATAAGGGTCGATCAGGTAGAGCGAGGTGCCGGCGACGGGCAGTCCGGCACCGATGGCGAATACCAGGCAAGCTACGGTGGAGGAACTCTTGTTTCCGTAACAGTGTTTTGCGATGCGCCAGACCGCACACATCGTGGCAAACAGTCCAAGGATGTGCAGCAACAGCAGTCCTGCCTCGAGCGGAAGGTGAAACGCACGAAGCAGAGAAGCTGCTGCCGGCGCAAACCAGGCGAGTTGCGTGTGGCCCTCAACCCAAACGTGTTCCTTTGGAAAGAGAGTCGGATCCATGTGCGCAGCAATCGCGGCGGAGTAGATGCCGCCATCTTCGGCGTAGGGATGGTAACCAAGCAGCAGAAACGCAAGAAGAGTGCTGCCGCAGATCGCGACTGGAGGTAAGAAGAGTGAAAGGCTCTGCCATATGGTTTTCTGCGGCTTTACCTGAGGCAGCGTGGCGGTGCTCATGTGGCTTGACCTTCAGATCGTGGAGCCCTGGCATGCAGGCAGATGTGATCTCTCCGTGTGAAGTGATGGTTGATAGATCGAGCGCTCTGCATCTTCTAGCGTCGATTCGTATAATCGAAAGACGTGCTTACCTTCACGAAGTTGTTGGGCTGCGTCATTGCGTCCATTGGGGAGTTCGCGTCGTGAGTGAGAATGCCTCCACGACAGGGAAAAAGCGGGAACTTTGGAAGCTCATCCCGGGCTTTGCCGTTTCCGGGTTCTTTCTTTGGAAGACTCTGAAGAGCATTCGCTTTGACGATCTGCGCTCCATTCGTGTAGCAAGCTCGATGTGGATCGCGGTACTTATCGTATTTCTATTTTCAGGGTATCTGCTGAGGATTTATCGCTGGTGGTTCATGTTGCGCCGCAGCGGAGCACCCGGATACGCCGTGTGCGCGCGTGTGCTGCTTACCAGTTATGCGGCCAATAACGTGCTGCCTTTTCGCATTGGAGACTTTTTGCGGGTCTTCTCTTACGCGCCGGATCTCCGCGCGTCTTCTTCCACGGTGTTGAGCACCGTCATTCTTGAGCGTCTGCTGGATGTGTTCACACTGCTAACGTTCCTCGTAGTGCTTCTGCTGCACGCGGGGCGGCCTTTGTTGCTGCCGCTGCGCGGGCACAATGTCGACGTGCTGCACCTGGCAACGCCTGTACTGGCTCTGTGCGCAGCAGGACTGTTTCTTCTGCTGTTTGGAGCTTCGTTTCTGCAGAAGATCGTCGAAAGACTGATTGGCAGGATCCATGCCGGGCCGCGTGCAGAGAAATTTAAGAGCTGGGCGCTTCTACTGTTCCACGCGGTGTTGAAGCTCAGTCTTTCAGGACGCATTTTGCTGCTGCTTTCCAGCCTGGCGATCTGGCTGTGTGAAGGAATGATTTTTGTCGGCGCATCCGGTGCTCTCGCCGTTCCTGTGGGTCGCAGCGGTCCATGGCTCGCTGTAACGCTGAGCAATCTTTCATTTCTGCTGCCAAGCTCGCCCGGTGCGATCGGCACCTACGAATTCTTCTCAAAAGTAGGAATGGTAAGTCAGGGCGCTCCTCAGACGATCTCCGCACTCTACGGCCTGTTGGTTCACATGATTGTTTTCTTCTCTGTCACCCTGGCGGGGGGCATCGTATTTCTAGTGCACCGGGTGGCGCGAGGGCCGAGGTCGAGGCCGCTTGCGCAAGACCTTGCAGACCTTCCCGAAGAGCTTCCTGTACGTGTCTCAACACCAACGCCATAACCTACCATCATCAGCAAGGGAAAAATGTACCGCACACTACAGCAGGCAATCCAGGCCAAGGTTCGCGAAGTTCTCCTGAAGAAATATGCCATCACGGTGGAGCGCATTGCGCTGGAGCAACCTCCCTCCGTGCTGCTTGGTGAGATTGCACTCCCCATCGCGTTCGAGTTGGCGAAGCGACTGCGCAAGGCGCCGCGCGCGATCGCGCAGGAGCTTGCCCCGGAACTGGCGGACGTCGAAGGCGTGGCCGCAGTTGAGATTGCGGGTGCCGGTTATATCAATGTGCGCTTCGACCGTGCCGCGATGGTGAAGCGAATCGCTTCAGACGAGCACGACGATGTGGGTGGCGATGGCTTTCGTCTGCTCGAGCACACCAGCATCAATCCGAACAAGGCCGCACACATCGGTCATCTCCGAAACGCAGTTCTCGGTGACACCTTTGCTCGCCTCATACGGAAAGACGCGTACAAGTCGGGCTGGTCGACGGGTGTTCAGAACTACATTGACAACACCGGCGTGCAGGTGGCCGATGTCGTCGTTGGACTTGTGCATCTGCAGAGCAAGTCGCTTGCGGACGTCCATGGCCTACTGCTTGAACTCGCTGCATCAGGTCAGCGGATCGACTATTACTTGTGGGATCTCTACGCTCGTGTTTCGCAGTGGTATGACGACGATCCTGACGAGAAAACGTATCGCCGCGACCTGCGGTTGCAGGCGCTCCACCAGATCGAAGCAGGAGGAAACGAAACGGCACAGATCGCCGACCTGCTCGCCACCGCCGTGCTGGGCCGCCACTTGGAAACGATGCAGCGGCTGAATATCGAGTATGACTTTCTGCCGCGTGAGAGCGAGATACTGCACCTGCACTTCTGGGACGCAGCACGCACGGTGATGATCGAACGCGGCGTGCTCTACGAGGAGACCCGCGGCAAAAACAAGGGCTGCTGGGTGATGCGTCGGCCCGGCGCTGAAACCCTTGCAGAGGGCGAGACGGATGACGATGCCAAGGTACTCGTACGATCCAACGGTACGGTTACGTACGTTGGCAAAGACATTGCTTACCATCTCTGGAAGTTTGGACTTTTGCCCGGCAAAGACTTCGGCTATCGTCTCTTCCGTGAATACCCGACCCACAGTTGTTGGATCTCCGCGGAGGAGGGGGAGGATCCGCACCCCAGTTACGGCCATGCGAGCGCGATCTATAACTTTATCGACTCCCGCCAGAACGACCCACAGGCGAATGTAGTCGAAGCACTGCGCGGGATGGGCTACACGGAAGCAGCGGACCGTTACACGCATGTGAGCTACGCGATGGTTGCCCTTACGCCCCGTTGCGCGCTCGATCTTGGGTATCAAATCAGCGAAGAAGACCGCAACAAGGCTTACCTGGAGGTAAGTGGCCGCAAGGGTTTCGGTGTCAAGGCAGACGACCTGCTCGACAAACTCATCACGGCGGCCAAAGCGGAAGTAGACACGCGCCAGCCTGAACTGCCGGAACAAGAGCGGCTTAAAAGCGCAACTGCGATTGCGGTGGGGGCGCTTCGCTTTTTCATGCTGCGCTTTACCAGAAACACCGTGATTGCATTTGACTTCCGGGATGCTCTGTCGTTCGAAGGTGAGACTGGACCGTATGTGCAATATGCAGCCGTGCGTGCCTCCAACATCCTTCGTAAGAGTGACACGGCAGAAGTCGACGCCTTAAAGGCAATTGCTTCGCTTGACCTGAACAGATTTCTCAACAACAAGGCATCAGAAACGGCCAAGCAGACGGAAACCGGACCGGAGGATGCGCTGTGGGAATTCTGGTTACTGGCGTCGCGTGTCACTGCCGTTCTTGATCAGGCCATCCATTCCGCCGAACCAGCGATTCTTTCGCGCTACGCATTTGAACTCGCCCAGGAGTTTTCAAACTTCTATCACAGCAATCACGTGCTGCACGAGGGCAATGCCGAACGAAAGCAGTTATTGCTGGCCACCACGGCAGTAGCTCGCCGCGAGTTGACGCGAGTATTAGACTGGCTTGGAATCGACGTTCCCACGGCTATGTAAAGAACCGTTGCGGACGGTTGTGCTCTCTCTGATCTCGGCGAGCAAGGAATCGAACGTCTCAAGCAAGGCGATCGGTTGCAAAGGCTTTTTGACTACACGGCGGACATTCCATAGTTCCAGCGTGGCGCTGTCTTCACGATCAACACCATTGACGAACAGCACGGTCGGCAGGGTCTGTTCACGCCGAGCAAGTGTTCGGAGTAAGGTAGGTCCGTCCATCACTGGCATGCGCTGATCACAAAGCATGGCATCGATTGGTTCGCGTGCGAGAACGTCGAGTGCCTCCTGTCCGTTTGCAGCCGTTAGAACGGTTGCACCGGCTTTTCGCAGAACAATGGCGAGCGTGAGCGCAAGAACGGGTTCATCATCCACAATAAGCAAACGGGAACCGGGAATGCTAACGAATGAAAACTCCATAGCAACCTTGGATGCGGAAATTAAAGAACTGAGAAGAGTCTTACCCATTCCAGAACGGAACGGACGGCCACACCGGAAGGACCCTTGGCGATGTAACTTCGTGTTTCTTCGATCCACGCCTGACCGGCGATATCAAGATGAACCCAGGAAGTCTTGCCCGCAAACTCTTTCAGGAACATGGCTGCCGTGATGGCTCCGCCCCAGCGGTCCTGACCCGTATTCTGGATGTCGGCGATTTGGCTCTGAATCAGCTCTTGATAATTGTCCGTGCAAGGCAGACGCCAGAAGCTCTCTCCGGCGATTCGCATTGCGCGTAGGAACCGCTCGCATGTGTCCTCATCATTGGAGAACAGTCCAGAGTTAAGCTTGCCCAACGCAACAACACATGCGCCAGTGAGCGTGGCGGCGTCGATCAGGTGGGTCGCACCCAGTGTCTTCGCGTAGTGCAGACCGTCCGCCAGCACGAGACGCCCTTCCGCGTCTGTGTTCATCACCTCGATGGTCTTGCCGCTCATTGCGGTGAGCACATCACCGGGCTTATACGCCTTGCCGCCAGGCATGTTCTCTGCCGAGCAGATGATGCCGATCACGCGGACCGCTGGCCTGAGCGCGGCAATCGCCTGCATCGCTCCGATCATGGCGGCGGCACCGGCCATATCGTACTTCATTTTGTGCATGCCTTCAGAAGGCTTGATCGAGATGCCGCCGGTGTCGAATGTAATGCCTTTCCCGACCAGCGCAACGACGGGAGAACCAGCGGGAGAACCAGCTCGGACGGCATACTCCGGCTCGTAACGCATGACGATCAGGGCCGGCGGTTCTGCTGAACCCTGCGCGACTGCGAGGAAGGCACCCATCCCAAGTTCTTTCAGCTTTTCCGTGCTGTGTACTTCACAGGCGAGGCCGGCTTGTGCACACATCGCAGCAGTCCTCTTACCCAGTTCGGTCGGTGTCAAGATGTTGCCGGGCTCATTGACCAGGCTGCGTGCAAAGTTCTGTGCCGCTGCTACGATGTTGCCTTCATGGACCCCAATCTCGATCTCCTCGCGGGTCGCCTTCTGTATTGAGGAGAGTGCGGCCAGCACCAGGGATTGCATGGACTCGTCCTTCCGATCCGACCGGTAGGTGTCCGAATCAAAATCGGCCAGCAACATGCGTTCGCCGATCGCACGAGAGATGACCTTGCAGGGCAGTGCCTCCGAGTCTTCATCGGAGAGCGCGTGGTCTTCTGGAAAGAGAACCGTGAGCTCTCGGATGCCTCTGGTTTTAGCAAGCCGAACGGCTGTTCCCGCCGCCTTGCGCACCGCATCCGGGCCAAGGTTCCTCACTTTGCCAAGGCCAATCACCAGAAGACGTTGCGCTTGCAGGCCCGAGGGCGCGTGCAGCAGCAGGCTCTCGCAGAGTGAGGCTTTGAACTCACCAGAGGTGAGGAACCGCGCGGCAGCATCGCTTACAGCGTCTGCAGTGACCAGCAGAGTTGGTAACGGGGAATCGTCGTCACCCATGGCTACATCGACCGCGAGCACAACCAGCACGGGAGTAGCTATCGAGGTGCTCTCAACAAGCTGAAGGGAAACATTCATGGACAATTGATCTTTTCAAGTTGACTGCCCAGCATGCGTTCTAGACTCAAGAGAAATTTCATAACGATGAACAAGAACCTGGAAATGAAACTATTTCTAATGTCGCTGGCTACGTGCGATTGCCGCACGCGCCTCCTTGTCCGCTTCGCGTTTGCGTTCTGTCTCTCGCTTGTCCCAATCCTGTTTGCCCTTAGCCACCGCGAGTTCGCACTTGACCTTTCCCTTGCGAAAGTACAGCCGTGTCGGAATCAGCGTCAGGCCCTTCTCCCGTGTGACGGCCAGCAGCTTGCGTAGCTCCTCTTTGTGCAGCAGCAGCTTACGCGTGCGTGTCTCTTCATGGTTCATGGTGTTGCCATGCGAAAAGGCACCGATGTGCGCGTTCAGCAGAAAGCACTCCCCGTCTTTGACCAATCCGTAGCTGTCCTTAAGATTGGCCTTGCCTTCGCGAATGCTCTTCACTTCTGTTCCGTGGAGCTGAACGCCCGCCTCGTAGCGGTCCATGAGGAAATAGTTATGGCTCGCCGCCCGATTTACCGCAGCATCCCGGTCCCCCACCGCGATAGGGTCACGCGGCGCGGATTTTCTGCTCGGAGCAGACTGGGTGGGGGTCGCGGACGGGGGGGGCCGACTGGCGTACTGGCTAAATCTTAGCAGCCGTGCAACATGTACCAGGCCGGTACCTTCCGCAAATTGCGTCGTCCAACAAGGCACCGATGGTATTCTTCTCGAGGATTTCCGATACAAACACCTACCGTAGCCGCTTCTATGCAGCGGTTCGGACCATCGGTGCAACCGTGGGAACGCGGTCAGGAAGGGCAAGCGCTTTGGAACCGAGTATTCCCGGCCGCACGTACCGGTGCGTTAGCCACCGCGCAGTTTCCAACTTCACTCATAGCCGCATTTCCCCTTGGCTTGTAGCATCGCTGGCCATGACCGGTTTTATGGTAGCAACACCCGCGCGAGCGCAGTCCGCAAGCGGATGGGCCAAGCGCGGTGCCGATGCCGAGGTGCGAGAAGATTACGACGCAGCGTTTGAGGCATATCGCCAGGCACACTTGCTGAAGCCGAAAGACCTGCGTTATCAGACCAAGTTCGAGCGTATCCGCTTTGCCGCGGCTGCTGCCCACGTCGATCGCGGACGCGTGCTGCGCCAGAGCGGCGACCTCAATGGAGCGCTTACCGAGTTTCAGCGGGCTCTCTCACTCGATGGCGGCAACCAGGCCGCACAGCAGGAAATCCAGGTCACCGAGCAGGAGATGTCCTCCGCGCCTGGGGCATCGCTGCAGCGGCGTGCGCCTATTGGACCGTCCTCTGCTGTGATTTCTGTCGCAGAGCCCCTGCAGCTCAAACCGATCAGCAACGATCCGCTTACGCTGCACATGGTGGAAGACACCAAGGTGATTTATCAAACGATCGGCAAGCAATCCGGTCTGAACGTGATCTTCGACCCGGACTACACGTCCAAACGGATTCCTGTAGACCTGGTCGGCGTATCGCTTTACGACGCCCTGCGCATCGTTGGAACGATCTCCGGCACCTTCTGGAAACCTGTCACTTCAAACACCATCTTCGTTGCAACAAATACCCGGACCAAGCGTACCGACCTGGACCCAATGGCTGTTCAGACCTTTTACCTGTCGAACGCAGCTACCCAGGCCGACCAGAACGAGTTGCTTACCGCCCTGCGCAATGTGCTCGATCCAAATGTGAAGATCTTCCTGGTACCGAGCCAAAACGCGATCGTAATGCGTGCCACCCCGGACCAACTCCTGCTCGTTGAAGATCTGCTGAACAATCTTGATCGTGCGCGTTCGGAGGTCGTGGTCGATGTCGCCGTGCTTGAAGTAAACCGGGACAAGGCGCGCAATCTCGGAATTACCCTGCCTCAATCCCTTGCGATTACACCGCAGCTCAATTCGACTTCATCCACAACCAGTACTGGTACCACAACAACGTCGACGAGCACCTCGGCAAGCTCAAGCACGCTGCCGACACTGAACACGCTGCGCAACTTCACGGCGGATAATCTAGCAGTTTCGCTCGGCACAGCCACGGTGAACGCCCTGCTGAAC
>CALMAP010000361.1:0-2189 GCA_937859825.1 uncultured Terriglobus sp.
TTCAGTCCTCACAGGATTGTTCTTGCACTGGACTCCCGGGCACGGTCTGCGCGCGGAGACACTCAACCTGGTGCTGCGCCTGCTCGTCGTGATCGCATGGAACGCTGCCGCCCTCGCTCTCTTCCTGCAGTCGGCAGCGGCAGCGGTGCTGCGCCTTCAATCGGAGGGTGCAGACACACCGGAGTTGAGCCAGTCCCGCACCATGGCCAGGCCGTAACGCTCCACCAGCCTGCGCGTACGCGCGCCGGCAGCCTGATGGGCACTCTGGCTTTCCCGCCTGCTGCCCGAGTTCTGCAGCAGGCGCTCCGTTTCTGTTGGAGAGAGCACAGGGGCCGCACTCGCTGCATCCCCGGCCAGCACCTCCACTAGACCTTCGCGCAACCACAAGGGTGCCCCGGCGTTCGCGCCTGCCTCAACCGCGACGTGCAGCATCTCATGCCGCAGCGTGGACAGCAGCGAGACGCGGTTCGCCGCCAGAACCGTTCCCGGCTGCAACACCACCGTGCTGCCTGAGGTGCTTGCCAACTGCCATCCCGGCTGCGAGGTTCTCTGCCGGAACACCTCGGTGGTGGGCGTGAAAACAACGACAGGTGTGATGGGGTGCTGCGCGGGAAAGCGCGCTTGTGCCCACGCCCATGCCTCTGCTGTTTCATGCAATTGGTTCTGCGTGAGTGAAGCCGTGCTGATGAGCGTGAGACCGCCCTCCGAGGTGCGCTGCCATCCAGTGTCTGCCGGTGTAATGCGCACCGCTGTGCCGAGAAAATAAAATGCGAGTATTTCGCGGTAGGTCTTGCCCAGCCGGGCCATCTCTATCGCACCCTGCTGGCACAGGCCGACGCCGTGGCCATGACCATGGCCGTCAAAGACGAGCAGACCATCACGAACACGAAGATCGTACGCATCGCTGCGCACGGAATCCCAGCCAAGCGCGCGGCCCACGGCAAGGCGCAATGCCGGCGCCGAGACAAAGGCCCGCTCACCGCGGGAATCGCTGAAAACAATTGTGTGGGCGCGCTGCGACGCGGTCCGTTCTGCCACACTCGCCGTAACGATGTGCGCAGGTACGTGCCAGCCTTCCATCGCCGCCAGCTTTTGCACAGAGGCAAGCGGCACCTCCGCGTGCCAGCTCGCATGGGTCACGCGTGAGCAGTATGGATCAGGGACAGAGCGCAGATACGGTAGCTTTGCCAGCATTGGCCAAATCGCACCCGCACTCTCCGTGATGCCGCCGCAGGTTGCACTGAAGAACACCTGCGCGCGTTGCGAGTGAAACCAGAGCGTCTCGCCGGCCGTACTGCGCACGGCCTCGCCGACCGCGCCGGACACAGGGCTGAGCTTCATGGCCTGGCACGCCGTGCTGTCACACACATCGCTTTCCATGGTTCCCTCATGCTCCCTGGAAGCCGGTGAGGTCATTGCGAAGGTTCGCGCGACCACCGCCATGGCGCGAAGGGATCCCAGCGGTTCATCGGGCAACGTCTCGCCCATGAGCACCGCGGAGACATAGCGCTCGCTCGGCAGAGTGAGCACGGTCCGGATCGTCTCGCCGTCGGCGCGGAGGTGCCACTTGCCATTGGCGCTGCGCACCTGTCCGCCCGCCTCGTCCCGCACTGAGAGCGGCCCGCCCGCAACGATCTCAGAGACCGCAGGCATGTGCAACGCAACCGTCAGCGGCTGACGCGCACAGGTGCCACACCTCGCCCACCACGCACCCGGCCCGGCAGCAGTCACCATGACAGCCCGCGGGGGTGCCGCGGAGAACAGCGCAATGCGCACTTCCCGGCCGCCACCATCCTGCTGCGCGTGGCACGAAAGCGCGGCATACAGCAGGACCGCCATGCCCGTCTGCTTCAACGCCTCTCCCCATGCGTCAGCAGCCGAAGCACGTCTCCGGCGAGTTTCGCGGCCGCCCCTCCATCGCCATGCGGCAGGTAAATCACCAGCACAAACTGGCCTGGAATTCCGCCTGCAAACCATCCATGCGACCACCACTCCCCCTGGTTGGTGGCGGTGCCTGTTTTGCCAAGAACTTCCACTCCGGTTACACGCGCGTTGCCGGCCATGCCGTAGGCAACGGAGTCTCGCAGGCCAAGCCATACCGCTTCTGTGTGCGAAGCCTGAAGCAGTAGATTGCGGTAAGCGAACGCGATTTGCAGGGGTGTGGCGGTGACGTTCTCCAATCCCAGCAC
>CALMAP010000361.1:2199-6915 GCA_937859825.1 uncultured Terriglobus sp.
GTACGCTGCCCCAGTGGCTCGCAACACTGCCGACATCTGCGCGGAGCTCATGCGTCGCGCGAGTGCCGCGAACCATGTGTTGCACGAGGCGGCAAGCGCACCTTCCGCGTCCAGCGTGGGCTGATTGTTCGGGTGCGTGCAGGCGAGCGAGCGGCCTGCCACATGAAGGTCGCGACGGCAGTACACGCGGGTGCCCGCGCCAACGATGCCCTGCTGCAACCCATATGCCAGAAACAGCGGTTTCAGCACCGACCCCGGCGTGGCCGCGTGTTGCTTCCCGGTTGCCGCGAGAAGCCTTCCAGTGTTCCAGTCCAACAGCAGGCCAGATGCCTTTGCCGAACGCAGGGGCTCTGTCAGGTGCTGCACTGATGACCTGTCATGTGATCGCGATACGTCCCGTTGTCGCTTGTCCGGCAATGCTTCGCGGGTTGCCGCCGCCAGGCCACCCACACGCAATACCGCAGGTGCCTGCTCCAAGGCAGGGCGCTGTAAGAAGCAGGCAACATCAACCCGGCTGCAAGCAGCAAGCGAAAGAGCCAAGATCATCTCGCTCTCCAGCATACGATTGCAGCCACTGGGCGGCCCTCACGAACCTTCTGGAAACCAGGGTGGCCTAATCCATGCCATACGCACAAGCTGTGTTCGGCTCACCAGCAGCTCACATCCACATGTGGAGAGTTGCCATTCTCATCAGTGTGGGGCGACCTGCACGGATTGCAGCATCCGTCGTACTGCTGGATTGTCGGGGTGTGCCGCCAGAACTGCGTGAAATCCTTTCACCGCTTCGTCTGCCCACCGTTGCTGCTCAGCGGGGTTGTGCGCGGAACGAGCGAGTGAAGCAAGGCCGGAAGCAGCTTTGGAGCGTTCCACCAGAACACTGAAGACAGACGGGTGTCTCTGAAGGTAAGGTTCCCCCACTTCCATGGCGCGAAGGTACAGCCGTCTTCTGGTAGCCGCGTCCAGGCTGGTCTCTTCCGCAAGATCGAAGCAGGTAGAACTGAGCTCTTCGGTACTCGTAATCTCGTTTGGGTCTTCACGGTACAGAGCTTCGTAGGTGCTGAGGCTCCTTTCCATCTTTGCGCGGCTCTTCGAGAGCCGGCCATTCCGCAGGTCGATGCGCGCCAGCAGGCCCAGGATGTCGGCTTCGTCGCGCATTTGCGATCGGTCGGCACCAGCCTCGTGCGACGCCGCTTCAGGCAGCGGAGGAGCCATGGCCGCTGCGGCTTTCGGTTCGTTCACGCTCAGCAGAAAGTCGGCATAGTTGTAGTGAATGACACGCAGCGATTGTGTCTCCGTTAACGTGTGCGTTGGGTTTGCGCTCCACTCATGCAGGGCATTCTCGTATTGCGCACGTGCCTCTTCATTGCGGTCCAGCTCGCGATAGACAGTTGCACGGCTCATGGATTCACGGTGCAACTGCTGCAGCGCACCCTGCTTCATCTTCGGATCGTTCTCTCCGGCTTTCTGGTAGCGGAGGACCAGGTCGTGCATCCGGTCGAGCCAGGGCAGCGCTGCCTGTGGGTCGCCAAAATTCCACGAGCCTCCGTTGCCTGCGCGATTGTTGCTCAGGTCCCACATGACCGAGCTCACGGTAAGGTAGCGGGGTGCCAGCGGCCCGGCGGCAAGGATCGGCTGCGCCTGCGCAAGTGCCTTCTGCGAGAGCGCTTCCGAACGCTCGATGTCGCCCTCTGCCGCGGCGAGAAACGACATGAGCCGCAGGTTCACCACCAAAAAGCCGCGCCGCTTCAGATTGTCCGGATCGTGGTCGACGAGCCGCTGCTGAATCTCGTAGGCGTGTTGCATGGACTTCCACGCACCGGCGCGGTCGCTCATGCTCGGCTCCACGCCATCAGCCTGCACCTGCCCGAAGCCCATATAGCCGCGGCTTACTTCTTCGGCCAGTTCGTTGTCGTTCGCAATGTCTCCTGAGATCGCATCCAGATACTTGAGCGCGTGCTGCAGGATGAAGGCACGGACCTTGACGGTACCCGGGATGTTCTCGAGCATGGGTTCCAGGTCGAAGACGTAGCTGTGGGCCAGGTCGCGCTCGTCCTGCAGGCGCTTCTCGGCCAGCTTTTCCGCGCGCCGGGATTGCACGGCGGAATGGACCACGGCAATGACGCTGCCCGCAAGGACGAGAAGGATCGCTGCCGTGGCCAGCACGCCGACACGATGACGGGTGACGAACTTCTTCAGCCGGTAGCCGAAGCTGTCCGGGTGAGCGAGTACCGGCTTATCGGTCAGGTGTCGCTCGACGTCGTCGGCGAGCGCGGCTACCGTGGGATACCGGCGCTCGGGCTCCTTGCGCAGACCTTTCAGGAGAATGGTTTCCAGGTCGCCTCGCAGTTCCGGCCGCACGCGGCCCGGAGGCGTGGGATCGGTATCGCAAAGAATGCGAATCGCTTCCAGCGGCGTCGCTGTCTCGAGTGGATAAGGAAGTGTGCCGGTCAGTATCCGGTAGAGCAGCGTCGTCAGGGAGAAGACGTCGCTCGCTACGCCGAGCACGCTGCCCGAGGCCTGCTCCGGACTGGCGTATCGGGGTGTGAGCAGCCGTAGCGTTTCTTCCGCCTGGCGCGCACCGGCACCGCCCTCCGGCAGGATGCGCGCAATGCCAAAGTCGAGCAGGCGGGGCTCACCGTCCGGCGTGATGAGGATGTTGGCGGGCTTCAGGTCAAGGTGCAGCACCAGTTGCTGGTGTGCGTCCTGCACGGCGGCGGCAACCTGGAGAAAGAGCCGGAGCCTTTCCTCCAGGCTCAGCTTCGCTTCGTCGCAGTACTGATCGATAGGCTTGCCATCGACGTACTCCAGCACAAGATAGGGACGGCCATCGACGGTCACACCGCCGTCCAGCAGCCGTGCGATGCCGGCGTGCTTCAGGCCGGCGAGGATCTGGCGCTCCTCTCGAAAGCGCTCCACCAGGGCCGGCGTAAAAACCTGCTCCTGCAGGACCTTGATCGCAACGCGCTGCTGGTACACGCCATCCGCGCGTTCCGCGAGATAGACGGCACCCATGCCGCCCCGGCCGAGTTCCCCCAGCAGACGATAGCTTCCCAGCGTCTGTTCCGTGAAGCTTGCGTGCTCCTGTGCGTCGGCTTGTTCCCGCCATGTTTCTACCGGGAACAGGTCACCCGCGTCGCCCTCCAGGTTCAGCAGGCGCAGCGCTTCCACGCGAACTTCTTCGTCGTCTACGTGTTCGCTCAGGTAGGCGGCGCGTTCCGCGGCGGGAACACTGACAGCGGCTTCAACAACGGCGCGGATCTCTGCCCAACGTTCCGGGGTCATGCACGCTCCTCAACGCTCAGGGACGTCGATTTCTCTGCGGATCATCATGCGTCACAGTGCACGGAAACAGCTAGAAATCTCTGCAAGCGAATGCACGGCGGTAATGCCCGTTAGAAACGCCGGGAAATGCGGTTGAACCTCTCAGAAAATTCTGACACATCGTGACATGTTCCGCGCGCGGTTGCGGCGTTATGAGTAGCCGGATTTCCGGCATCCATCGAGAGCTCTCTCAAGGAACCGTCATGCGCTGCCTTCTGCCAAAGTATTCCCGTTGCAAAGCCCTTGTCTCCTGCCTGTTCGCCATTCTCAGCGTACTGTTCGCGATCGCACCGGTGCAGGCGCAGACGTCCGTGCAGGATGCCGCGATCCCCCAGGTCATCACGCCGTCGCAACAGGGTTCCCAATTCTTCGTGTTGAACAAGGACCGCAGCGTTCTCGGCGCATCGACGTACCTGCCATCGAGTTATGCCTTGCGGTGCGCCGCGACCAGTGCGATTGCTGCGCAGGCCACGGCTGCAACACCGTTCACGTTCAACGATCGCTCGCGCTACCTGCTTGAGGCAGGACTGAATTCAAGCGGGACCGAAAGTGCCGTGGCCGTGGGTGCCGACTACTCCGGCACAAACTGCACCGCGACCTCGCCGGTAACGTTCTCCGGCACGAATGCAACGCTCGCCGCGGTGGACACGGGACACCAGCGCGAGTATGTGCTCTCCGACTCCAGCGGCAACGCGCCGGACATCCTGACTCACTTCTCTACCTCGGGCAACTACTACTCCGTCGGTTCGCTGAACAAGGTTGCGCAAGCCAGCCTGAACTCGGGCGGCCGCTACAGCGCCATCGTTGTCGACTCGACCGGCAACACCGGCTACGTCGCCGTCACGGAGGTACGCACGGAAACCAGCAGCGGCGGCCTTTGGATCTACGATCCGTCGTTCGGCCGCGCGGTGAAGGTACTCGCACCCGGTGGCAGCGCACTGCCGGCAGTCGGCGCATTTATCCTGCACGCGCCGCAGAGCGTGGGCGGCAACCTGCTGGTGCTGGTTAACCAGGACAACCTCACCTCCAGCAACCTGGGCGCGCCCCCAGCCGTTACCTCGCCGTTCACCATCATCGACCTGGGTCAGCTCGGCGTGCTCTTGAACCAGCGGCCCACGGCTGCCTCCGTCACGCTGCCGTTCGTCACCCGCATCAACACGACGCTCGGCTACTACGCAATCTTTGGCGCGGGCTACAGCCCGGTAGACGGCAAGCTGTACCTGGTAACGGGCGGCGGCACCAGCAGCACCGAGATTCTGAAGCAGGTGGTCAGCTACGACCCCAACAATCCAACCGCTCCGGCAGAGACGGTCATCGCCGATCTGGCTGCCGTACCGCTTGCCTTTGGCACGTATCCGCAGATCACGCTCAATGCGTCCGCAGGCACAATGCAGT
>CALMAP010000362.1:0-5352 GCA_937859825.1 uncultured Terriglobus sp.
GAACCGCACCTGGCTGCCTTGACCATGGACGGCTACAGCATCAGCTACGCCGAGTTATGCAAGCGCGCCGACCGCATCGCGCACGGCTTGCAGCAGCGCGGCGTGGAGCCCGGCAGCATTGTTGCGCTGCTGTGCGAACGCTCGCCGGACCTGATCGCCGCGATGCTGGGCATCTGGCGCGCAGGCGCTGCCTATCTGCCTCTCGATCCCGGCTACCCTGCTGAACGTATCCAGCAAACACTCGAGGACGCATCGCCCGCGCTGCTGCTGGTGGATAAGCACACCGAGAAGGGCCTGACGCAGCGTTGCTGCGTCTCCGTCGCGCTGGAGTCCATGCTTGCGCATCCGGGCCGTCCGGCTGCCGTGACCGCAGCACCGGATGACCTCGCGTATGTGATCTACACTTCAGGTTCCACCGGCAAGCCAAAGGGCGTGCAGGTAACACATGGCAATCTCCTGCACCTCTTCCGCCAGATCGAGCCGTGGTTCCACTTCGATCGCGAAGACGTGTGGACCATGTTCCACTCCGCCGCCTTCGACTTTTCCGTCTTCGAGATCTGGGGAGCGTTGCTGTACGGCGGCAGGCTCGTGATCGTGCCCCATGCGACCAGCCGCATTCCGCAGGACTTTCGCGCATTGCTGGAACGCGAGCGCGTGACGGTGCTGTGCCAGACGCCTTCCGCCTTTCAGATGCTGCAAACGGCAGAGATGGAATGCGACGAAAAACTCGACGCGTTGCGCGTGGTCGTCTTCGGCGGTGAGGCGCTGAACTTCCGCCCGCTGCTGCCGTGGTTCGAGCGCTACGGCGACTGCAGCCCCAAATTGATAAACATGTACGGCATCACCGAGACCACCGTGCATGCAACCTATCGCCCTGTGCTGAGGAGCGACGCTGAAACGGTGACGGAGAGCCTGATCGGGATACCGATTCCTGGCTCGGAAATCTACCTGGTCGACAAACATCTGCAACGCACCGACGAGGGGGAAATGCTCATTGCAGGACCAGGCGTGGCGCTCGGTTACCTCGGCCGGCCTGAACTCAACGCGGAGCGCTTTCTGCCAAACCCTTTTGGTGAGGGCCGCGTCTACCGCTCGGGCGATCTTGCGCGGCGCAAGCCCGATGGCGATCTGGTCTATCTCGGCCGCGCGGACAGGCAGGTAAAGATCCACGGCTTTCGCATTGAGCCGGGCGAAGTCGAAGCCGCGTTGCTGCGCTATCCTGGCGTGCGGCACGCGTGCGTCTGCGCCGTAACCCACCCGGTCGCGGGTGCAAGCCTGGCAGCATACGTGGTCTGCGACCCCGAACAGTTTGATGCATCCGCACTGGCCGCGCACGCCGCGCAAAGCCTGCCGCCACAGATGCGGCCCGCACACTTTCTGCGCATCAATGCGCTGCCTCTGACCGTGAATGGCAAAGTGAACCGCGACGCGCTCCCCTCACCCTTCATGTTAGAAAGCGAAACACGAATCGTTTCGCAACAGATACTCGATACGATTCCCGGCAAAGTCGCGCATGCGTGGCAGACGGTACTGCGCACCGAGTCAGTACCCGCCGCCGATGTGAACTTTTTCGAGGCCGGTGGCAATTCCCTGTTGCTGCTGGCACTCAAAGCGGTATTGGAACGACAGCTTGATCGCACCATTCCGACAGTCTGGCTTTTTCAGTTCCCCACGATCCACGAACTAAGCGAGAGGCTGAAGCAGGAAACACAGCCCTCGTTACCTTCACCAACTTTGCATGCCGTATCGAACCACACCCGGTCGGTGGCATTTCGCCCGTTTCGCCAGCGCAAGGAGCTGACTCAATGAGCTTTGGTTCTCCCTCGAATCTGCCTGAACACGCCGTTGCCATCGTGGGCATGGCAGGAAGGTTCCCCGGCGCACCGGACATCGATACTTTTTGGAACAACCTGCTCGACGGCAAAGACACCATCCAGCGCTTCCCATCGGCAGAACCTGCGCAGGATGGCTACGTTGCCGCGCGGGGCGTGCTCGAAGGCGCGGACATGTTCGACGCCGAGTACTTCGGCATCACGCCACGCGACGCGGAGCGCATGGACCCGCAGCACCGCGTTCTGCTGGAAGTCGCGGCGACGGCGCTGGAGCACGCGGGCTACTCCTCGGAACAGTACGAGGGCGAGATCGGCCTCTTCGCCGGCTGCAGCCTGAACACCTATCTGCTGGAGAATCTCTGTGCGGACCGCAAGAGCGTCGAGCGGCTCACCCGTGCCTACCAGGTGGGGGAATTCGCAACCGCGCTGGGCAACGACAAGGATTTTCTGACCACGCGCATCGCCTACAAGCTGAACCTGCGCGGGCCGTGCGTCACGGTGCAGGCAGCATGCGCAACCTCACTGGTTGCCATCGCACAGGCGGCGCAGGCGCTGCTGAACGGCCAGTGCAGCATGGCCCTTGCGGGCGGCGTCTCCATTACCTTTCCGCAGGAGCGCGGCCACATCGCGCAGGACGGCTCGCTGATGTCGGGCGATGGCACCTGCCGACCCTTCGACAAGGATGCCTCCGGCACGGTCTTCGGCCATGGCGCGGGCATCGTGGTATTGAAGCGGCTCGAAGATGCCATTGCAGACAACGACACCGTTCATGCCGTGCTGCGCGGCTTTGCCGTGAACAATGACGGCGCGCAGAAGGTCGGCTACATGGCCCCCGGCGTCGCGGGGCAGATGCGCGTAATCCAGGCCGCGCAGGAGATGGCGGGCATCTCGCCGGCAGACATCAGTTACATCGAGGCGCACGGCACGGGCACGCCGATGGGCGACCCCATCGAAGTGGGCGCGCTCACCGATGTCTTCCGCGCCGCTACGGACAAGGAAAGCTTCTGCGCCATCGGCTCCGCTAAAGGCAACGTGGGCCACCTTGACTGCGCGGCAGGGGTGACCGGCGTGATCAAGACCGTGATGAGTCTGAAGCACCGCACGCTGCCGAAGCTCGCACACTTCGCAGGCCCGAACACCGCGCTGCCGATGCAGCACTCGCCGTTCTACTTCCCGCAGACAAACATCGCCTGGAATGCACAAGGCCCGCTGCGCGCAGGCGTGAGCGCCTTCGGCGTAGGCGGTGTGAACTCACACGTGGTGCTGGAAGAAGCCCCTGCTGCCGGCATGCCGCGACAGGGCAAAAGTGGACCGGTTGCGCTGCTGCTTTCCGCTCGCACGGCCGATGCGCTCGCGGCGCTCCGCACCGATCTTGCCGCATGGCTCGAAACGTATCCGGAAGCCAACCTGCGCGATGTTGCGTTCACGCTTGCCGCGGGCCGCAAGCCACTCGCGCTTCGTGATGCGGTGGTTGCTGAGAACGCGACAGAAGCTGCCGCGGCCTTGCGCGGCAACACCGCTTCGCGACACGAAGACACAAAGGCCGCTGAAACGGCAGCGCTTTGGAAGAACGGCGGCAAGGATGCGCCGCAGCAGGTTGCACCGGCGCGCCGCATTGCTTTGCCGACGTACCCTTTCCAGCGGCAGCGCTACTGGATTGACCCGCCGGCGCGTAATGCGCAGCCGACCTCCGCGTCTTCTGCAGTCGCTGGCCAGCAGGAGCAGCTTGCCGCGCCTGCCGCATCCCGTGTGGAAGAGTTCACCACCCGCATCTCCGCAGTTCTCTTCGAGCTCTCCGGCATCACGATCCAGCCGGAAGAGGCAACGCTGTCCTTCCTCGAGCTCGGCTTCGATTCGCTTTTCCTTACGCAGGCGACAACGGAGCTCGAAAAGGCATTCGGTGTGAAAGTCACCTTCCGGCAGCTGATGGAGGACTTCGACTCCGTCACGGCACTCGCGAAGCACCTTGACGAGACGGCGCCACACGCACCCATGGCGCAAGCCACCTCATTGACACAGCAGGACAGTGCCGTTCCCGCGATGTTGCAGGAGCAGATCGCCAGCCTTTCCAAGATGTTTACGGACCAGATCGATGCGCTGCGCAAGGTTGCCGGCATGCAGCCGCTGCAGTCGCCAACTGTGGCCGCGAAGCCTCTCGCCGCGACGGCGCACACGGCCCTGCCGCCGGTGCGGCATGGTGCCTTCCGCCTGCCGGAGACGCGCTCCACGCACGAGATCGATGCGAAGCAGAGCACCTATCTCTCCGCGCTGGTCGCTCAGTACATCGCGAAGACACCAACCTCCAAAAAGCTCACCGCCGATGCTCGCGGCCATCTGGCCGATCCACGCGCCGTGGCGGGTTTCCGCCCGCAGTGGAAGGAGATGGTCTACCCGCTCGTAACTGATCGCGCGCAGGGTTCGCGCATCTGGGACGTGGACGGCAACGAATACATCGACCTGGTGAACGGCTACGGCTGCATCTTCTTCGGCCACTCGCCACAGTTCGTGGTCGATGCCGCGGTCCAGCAGTTACAAACCGGCGTGGCCATTGGGCCGCAGAGCGTTCTGGCCGGCGAAGTCGCTCGCCTGTTCGCGGAGATGACCGGCAACGAACGCGTGACCTTCTGCAACACCGGCTCGGAAGCCGTGATGGCCGCCATGCGCGTGGCCCGCTGCGTGACGGGACGTGACCGCGTGGTGTACTTCAGCGGCGACTATCACGGCACTTTCGATGAGGTGCTGCTGCGCGAAACGCCCCGCGGCGCGCTGCCCATCGCACCGGGTATTCCCGTTGCTAACGTGGGCAGCGTAACCGTGCTGCCCTACGGCACGCCCAAGTCGCTAGAGTGGCTGCGGTCCAACGCCGACGGCCTCGCAGCCGTGCTGATCGAACCGGTGCAGACGCGCCATCCTGACAACCAGCCGATCGAGTTTCTCCGCGAGGCGCGCCGCATCACGGAAGAGAGCGGCACCGCCATGATTCTGGACGAGGTCGTGACTGGCTTCCGTCTCGCGCCCGGCGGCTTCCAGGAGTTTGCGGGCGTTCGCGCCGACCTTTGCACCTATGGCAAGGTACTGGGCGGCGGCCATCCGCTTGGCGGGCGAGGGCGACGCCGGCCAGCGTGGCGGGCCCCGCGGCAAAGCCCGCTTTATGGACGCGCTGGACGGCGGCGCGTGGCAGTACGGTGACAGCTCCGCTCCTGAAGTAGGCATGACCTTCTTCGCCGGCACCTTCGTGCGCCATCCGTTGGCTCTGGCCGTGGCACGTGCCGTTCTCAACTACCTCAAGGCTGCCGGCCCGCAACTGCAGAGCACCCTGAACGGCAAGGCCGCGGCACTCGCAGAAAAGGTCAACGGCATCTTCGCCGAGCACGGCGTGCCCTATCGCACGTACGGCTTCGCCTCGTGGTTCTATATCGCGCTGCCAAGCGAGTGGCGGTTGGCGCCGCTGTTCTACTACGCGATGCGCGCGCGCGGCATTCACATTCAGGAGGGTTACCCCTGCTTCCTGACCATTGCC
>CALMAP010000362.1:5362-5882 GCA_937859825.1 uncultured Terriglobus sp.
ACGACGACCTGCGCAAGGTGGAAGACGCCTTCCGCGACACCATCGCGGAGCTTGTAGCCGCAGGGGTGTTGCCCGTAAGCAGAGCATCCATCGCGGGCGCAGAGCAAACCGCACCAGTCTCAGAAGAACAGCCGCGCTCCGCGCCTATGACAGAGCCGCAGCGCGAGGTCTTTCTCGCCGCGCAACTAAGTGACGAAGTCAACTGCGCCTTCAACGAGTCGCTCACCCTGCGGCTGCGCGGTCCGGTAAAGCAGGACGCTTTGCGTTTTGCGCTCGACGCCGTTTTCGCGCGTCACGATGCGCTGTGCAGCGTGATCGGAACCGACGGTGAGACGCTGCACTTCTCGCCTGTCTTCACGGGCGAGGTTGAATTCGTCGATCTTTCGCAGCAGACCGAAGCGAAGCAGCAGGCAGCCATCGCAGGACGCATTCACGACGAGGGCGCACTCCCATTCGACCTGCACGCTGGACCACTTGCGCGCGTGGTGTATTTCCGCCAAAGCGCTGACCTGTTCACGGT
>CALMAP010000362.1:5892-18225 GCA_937859825.1 uncultured Terriglobus sp.
ATCTACAACGGTGGCACCACCGCGCTGCACAGCATGAAAACCGCCATGCGCTTCAGCAGCTATGCCACACGCGAGCAGGCCCGGACGCAATCGGGCCAGTTTGCCGCGAACGAGGCCTTCTGGCTGGCGAAGTACCAGGACCGCGACCCCCGGCTGAACCTGCCCACGGACCGTCGCCGGCCGACGCAAAAGACCTACAGTGGCGCAACGCTGACCGGCACGCTGGACACCGCGCTGGTAAGCAGCGTGAAAAAACTGGGCGCGAAGAGCGGATGCAGCCTCTTTGTTACTATGCTTTCTACCTTCCAGATGCTGCTGCACCGCCTGTGCCAGCAGAATGAGGTGGTCGTCGGCATCTCGACCGCGGCACAGTCGCTGCTGCCCGGTGAGAGCCTGGTGGGCCACTGTGTGAATTTCCTGCCGATGTTGAGCGAGCTCACGCCCGGGGAATCCGTCGAGTCGCACCTGAAAACCACGCGCCGCGCCATGCTCGACGCGCAGGACCACCAGGAGTACACCTTCGGCAGCATGCTGCAGAAGCTGAAACTGCAGCGCGACAGCAGCCGCCTGCCGCTCATTGAAGTCCAGTTCAACCTCGAAAAGATGGGCGTCGGCCTGCAGTTCGACGACCTGCATGCCGAGGCAGAAGCAAACGCGAAACGATTCGTAAATACCGACCTGTTCCTGAACGTGACGGAGACGCCGAACGGCGTGCGTTTCGCCTGCGACTACAACACGGACCTGTTCGACGGCGAGACGATTGCCCGATGGATGGCGATCTGGCAGCAGATGATGGCAAGCGCAACTGTAGACGCGAAGCAACCGATTGCAACGCTGCCCATGCTTCCTCATGCCGAGCGCGAACTCGTCCTCAATACGTGGAACCGCACCTCCATGAACTTCGGGGCATTCGCCCCGGTCACGGCAATGGTTCTAGAGGAGGCCAGGTGCTATCCGGACAGCGTCGCGGCGCAATGCAACGGCCGCACCTGGACCTATCGCGAACTGGTGGAGTACGCAACGACCATCGCACATCGTCTTCGTCAGGAAGGTGTAAGCGAAGGCGACCTGGTAGGCATCTGCATCGAGCGTTCGCTGGAGATGCTGGGTGCGGTTGTCGCGGTGATGCTGGCCGGCGCGGCATATGTGCCGCTTGACCCGCGCAATCCGCAACAGCGGCTGGACGCGATCGTTTCCAACGCCGATCTGGCGGTGCTGCTGACCGGCCGCGATCCGAAAATTGCGTTCCGCGGCAAGTGCCTCAACGTCACGGGCCCGCAGCCGGTGCATGATGGCAGCGCATTGCCGAATCTGGACGCAAAGAGTCTTGCCTATGTGATCTACACCTCCGGCTCCACAGGTGTGCCCAAGGGCGTCGCCGTGCAGCAGAACGCGCTGCGTAACCTGCTGCTCAGTATGCAGCGGCAGCCAGGCTTCCGCTCGACAGATGCGCTGCTTTCCGCGACGACCCTCTCGTTCGACATCGCGCAGCTCGAACTCCTGCTGCCGCTGATCTGCGGCGGCCGCGTGGTAATCGCAACGGACGAAGAAGCGACCGACGGCATGGAACTGCGCCGGCTGCTGCAACAGGCCCGCGCCACCGTAATGCAGGCCACCCCTGGCCTGTGGAGCATTTTGCTCGAGTCCGGCTGGACCGGAACACAGGGCGGCGGCAAAGCGCCGTTTCGCATGCTGTGCGGCGGCGAGGCGCTGAGCCGCGAACTGGCCGACCGCCTGATCGCTACGGGCGGCGAGTTATGGAACATGTATGGCCCAACGGAGACGACGATCTGGTCGTCGGCAACGCGGGTACTGCCCGGAACGGGGGCCCCGCGCGTCGCACCGCCCATCGCGAACACGCAATTTTACGTGCTGGATGCAGCCGCGCAGCCCACACCCGTTGGCGTGAGCGGCGAGCTCTACATCGGCGGCGAGGGCCTTGCGAAAGGCTACTGGAATCGCGACGAGCAGACCGCCGCCGCCTTCGTCCCCAATCCCTTCGGCACGGGAAGGCTGTACCGCACCGGCGACCTTGCCCGGTGGTACCGCGACGGCAGCATGGAACTGCTTGGCCGCGCGGACTCGCAGGTGAAGGTGCGCGGGCACCGCATCGAGCTCAGCGAGATTGAAGCGGCATTATGCAGTGCACCCGGCGTGAACGAAGCGGTGGTACTGCAGATCACCAACGCCGATAAGTCGACCTTCCTCGCTGGATTCGTCACAGGCCGCGATGGCACCCTGCCGGAGCTCGCAACCGTGTGGGCCGCGGCGCGCAAACTGCTGCCCGACTACATGCTGCCCCGCGACATCTATCCGCTGGCGCAAATGCCACGCACCGCAAATGGCAAGATCGACCGCAAGGCGCTGCCGCAACTCGCGGCACCGCAGCAACCGGCACTCATGTTTACGGCCCCGCAAACCGAAGAAGAACACAGGCTGGAACGTATCTGGTCCGACCTGCTTGGTATGCCGAACGTAAGCACGACAGCGAGTGTGTTTGAACTGGGCGCGGACTCCCTTGTGGTCTTTCGCATGGCGGCGCGCTGCCAGCGCGAAGGGCTACCGCTGCGGGCGGCGCAGATTCTGGAGAAGCGCACCATACAGGCAATTGCACGGTCGCTCGCGGGCGAGAGCAGCAATGATTCCACCAACATCACCACTGACAAGATTCGCATTCAGGTAGCACCGCGGCAGAAGTACGTTCTGCAGAAAGAGGCGTCCCGTGCCAAATGAACCTGCCGCCACCGCAGTGCTGCCGGAAGTGGTCCTTACGCCAACCCCGATGGACGAAGCCGACGAAACCTACGCGATGCCGGCAACACCGGGGCAGGAGCGGTTCTGGTCGGTGGATCAGTTGCAGCCGGGCAATCCCGCGTTGAACATGCCGCTCATGTGGCAGTGCAACGGCGACCTGGACGCTGGGGCGATGCAGTGGGCGTTCCAGCAGTGTGTGCAGCGGCATGAGTCGTTGCGCACCACGTTCTGCATTCTGGAAGGCAAGCTGACGCAGCTCGTCCATACCGTGGTGCCCTGTGTGCTGCCGGTGGACGACCTCTCGCACCTGCAGGGCGACACCAGGCGCCTGGAAGCCGACCGCATCACCCGCGAGCACGCGGCCATTCGCTTCGATCTTGAGGTGGGCCCGCTGCTTGCGGTGCGCCTGCTGAAGCTGGGCCCGCAGAGCCATGTGCTGCTTGTCACGATGCACCACATCATCTGCGACGGCATCTCCAACGGCATCCTGTGGCGCGATGCGCTTGCCTACTACGGCGAGGCGGTGGGCGCGGGGTCCGCTGCCTTGCCCACACTGCCGATCCAGTTCGCGGACTATGCCGTATGGCAGGAACTGTGGCGCAAGAGCGCGGGCTACAATCGCTCCCTCGACTTCTGGAGAACGCGTCTCGGCACCGGCTTTAACGCGCTGCGCGTGCAGAACGATCCTGATGCCGCGGAAGCACTGCCAGCCCACCTGAAGAGCAGCACCGGCGCCATCGAAACCTTGCTCGTTCCGCCGGACGTGGTGGTGCGCGCGCGCAGGCTCTGCCAGGATGAGGGCGTTACGCCCAACGTCCTGTTCTTCACGGCATTCCTTGCGTGGCTCGGCCGCATCACCGGCCAGCAGGACCTTACGGTCGGCTATCCCGTTGCCAATCGCAGTGAAGACACCGAGCACCTGATCGGCCTCTTTACTACCATTCAACCGATCCGCATGCTGCTGGAAGATGCAACCACCTTTCGCGACCTGCTGAAGCGCGTACGCAACTGGACGGTAGAGAGCGGTGAGCACCAGCACTTCCCTTTTGAAGACCTGGTGCACGACACCGCGCTGGGCGAAGGTCAGCAGGCGCTGCAGATTCCCATCTTCTTCCTCTACCAGCCTTCGTTTATGCTCTCGCAGCGCATCTCAACGCCGGAGCATTCGCTGCAGGTGGTGCCGCTGCGGTCGGAGAGCCCCGGTGCCGTCTTCGAGTGGATGATGGCGGTGATCGATCGGCCGGAGGAGGGTCCGCGCCTTCAACTCGAGTACAACCCGCAGCTCTACAAGGCCACCACCATCCAGAGGCACCTGCGCACACTGGTCAATCTGCTGGACAGCGCCATCAGCGCCCCTGAAGAGCAGCTTGCGAAGCTCTCCCTGCTCTCGCCTGCAGAGTTCCCAACCATTCTGCGCAGCCATGCCGGACCGGCAATCGACTTCGGTCCATACGTGCCCGCATCCGTGGCGATCCAGAAGATGGCCGAGGCACATCCACACCGCATCGCGGTGGAGTTCGCCGGAGAGTCGCTGACCTATGCACAGTTGATGGACCGCGCGGGCAGCATCGCCGCAAAGCTGCGGCAGTCTGGGGCGCAGCCCGGTGACCGCGTTGCCCTGTGCATGGGCCGTTCGCCGGACCTGCTTGCATCGCTGCTCGGCACGCTATTTGCCGGCTGCGCCTACATTCCGCTGGACCCGCGCCATCCCCGCGAACGCCTGCAGGAGTCGGTCGCCGACGCGGAAGCGCGTGTGCTGCTGACCGACCGCTCGCTGCATCTTGAGACTGCTGCTCTCACTCTCTGTGTGCAGGAGATTGCATCCGCCCGCAACAGGTTCCATGCTTATCCTTCCACCGCGGAAGACCTTGCCTATGTGATCTACACCTCAGGCTCCACGGGCAAGCCGAAGGGCGTGGCCATCACGCACGGCACGCTGCGCAATCTGCTGCTGAGCATGCAGCGCGCGCCGGGTCTTACCGAGCACGACGTGCTGGTTGCCATTACCACCATCTCCTTCGACATCGCCACGCTGGAACTGCTGCTGCCCCTGTTGGCAGGCGCAAAGATCGTGCTTGCCAGCGACAACGAAGCGCGCATGCCCAACCTGCTGCTGCCCCTGTTGAAGAAGGGCAAGGCAACTGTGCTGCAGGCCACTCCCGGCGCGTGGCGCGCGCTGATCGAAGAAGGCTGGAACGGAACGCCTGCATTGAAGGTGCTCTGTGGCGGCGAGGCCATGTCGCGCGATCTTGCGCACAAGCTGCTGGACCGCAGCAACCAGGTGTGGAACATGTACGGCCCCACGGAGACGACCATCTGGTCTTCGGCCACACTGGTCAAGCGGGAAGACACCTTTGCGCGTGTCGACACTGTGATTGCAAATACGCAGTTCTTTGTGCTGGACAAGCGCAACCAACTGCTGCCTTCCGGCATGGAAGGCGAGTTGTGCATCGGTGGCGATGGGCTGGCGCGCGGCTACTGGAACCGCCCTGAACTGACCGCGGAGAAGTTCATCCCGAACCCGTTTGGCGAGGGCCGCATCTACCGCACCGGCGACTCCGCTTGCCTGAACGGCGACGGCAGCCTGCGCCTGCTGGGCCGTATCGACTTCCAAGTGAAGGTGCGCGGCTATCGCATCGAGCTGGGCGACATTGAGCACGCGCTGGTGCAGCACCCTGCCGTGCGCGAGGCCGTGGTGGTGCAACATGTGTCGAGCGAAAACTCAGACCATCCCGGTGTTGCCCGGCTGATTGCATATGTACACGCACCGGAGCACGCCGGCGAGCAGGAGTCCGCTGCGCTCGTCCGCGATCTTGAGACGAGCATTGCCAAAGTGCTGCCGGAGTACATGGTGCCCAACGCCATCGTCGCCCTGGCGGAACTGCCCCGGCTGCTGAATGGCAAGGTCAACCGCAAGGAACTGCCCGACGTTTTCCAGGAGGCAAGCAACAGTGGCGTTCGCACCGGCGCGGCCGAAGAGCAGGAGTTCCAGTGGCCGCGCGACTTCCTCGAACGCCAGCTCACGATGGTGTGGCAGACGACGCTTGGCATCCCGCGCATCAGCACGCGCGCCAGCTTCTTCTCTCTTGGCGTGGGCTCGCTCGCGGCCATGCGCCTGGTCACGAAGATGAACCGCATCTTCGCGATGGACCTTGGTCTGGCGACGCTGGTCTCTTCGCCGACCATCGAATCAATCGCGGAATTGATCCGCAATCGTCACGATGCCGGCACGTCCAGCGCGCTCGTCAAGGTGCGGGCAGAGGGTGACGGCCTGCCGCTCTTCATCCTGCACGGCGTGGGCGGCAACATCATCAACTTCTTTGGCCTCTCTCGCCGCATCGCGCCGAGCCGGCCCATCTATGCCATCCAGTCGCAGGCACTGCTCAGCGGCCAGCCCGCGCTGCTGCGTATGGAAGACATGGCCGCGTTTTACATCCGAGAGATCAAGACGGTGCAGCCACAGGGGCCGTACCACCTGTTCGGCTATTCCTTCGGCGGCACGGTTGCGGCAGAGATGGGCCGCCAGTTGCGCGAGGCCGGCGAAGAGGTCGCGCTGCTGGCCATGCTGGACGCGCGCACCAAGGCCTTTCAGGACGAGTTCAGCAGCAGCATGACCGCGCAGACCAAGGTGGACCGCCGCGTAAAGCAGTTGATGGGCAACACCCGCAGCCTGAGTTGGAAAGACCGCACCACCTACATCGCGGGCAAGCTGGCGACCCGCGGCGTGCGCATCCTCTCGCGTCTCATCAGCAGCGCTGGTTTCCGCAAGATGCCATCGAGGCTGAAGAGCGCCTACGACGTGAACTACGTCGCGATGAACCGCTACCACCCGCACGTGTACCAGGGCAGGCTTGTGCTCTTCCGCGCAACGGAGCAGGACTATGCCAGCGGACCGCGCGACCTGGGCTGGGCGAAGCTCTTTCCGGAGGGCATCGAGATCCACGAGATACCCGGCGACCACGAGCGCATCTTTCTTGAGCCTGCTGTCGATGACCTGGCCAAAGCCATCTCCGCCGCGCTGGAAAAGGACGCCGCATGACCGAACTGCACGTAAAACCGGAAAAGCTGCGGCCCGTGTACATGGTGCTGTCGCCGCGCTCGCTGCACTATGCGAAGCTGGCGCTGACCACGCTGCTTGAGAACAGCGAAGACACGCTTGCGCTGCACCTGATCACCGACAGCATGCAGGACCGTGAGCAGCTCTTCGACGTGCTCAGCGGGTTGAACCATGCGACGCGGCACCGTTGCAGCGTCTTCGCGGAGAGCGACCTGGACGAGGCCGAAGAGGAGCGCTTCGCACGCTACCCGAACCTGCGCGCCTTCCGCCGCGGACATCCCTGCTGGCGCAAGATCACCGATCCGCTCCTGCTCACCAGGCCGGGCGCGGAGATGGTGCTGCTGGACCCGGACCTGTACTTTCCCAACCGCTTCCGTTTTGAAGAGACGCCTGCGAACGGACTTTTGCTGATGTGGCAGCAACCGAACTGCCTTTTGCCGCCCGAGGTGGTACGCACAGCGATGGACGCGAACATCCCACTGGCCCGACACGTGGACATCGGCGTGGCGCACTGGCGGCTGAGTTCGGCAATGCATGAACTGGAGTGGCTGGACTGGCTCATCGGCAAACTCGGAGGCACGGCCCTGCCGCGGGCCATGCACGTGGAAGCGATCGTTTGGGCGGCAATTGCGATGAAGTTCGGCGGCGGCTACCTCGACCCGGAGCGCTGGGTCTGCTGGCAACGCACGCAGGCGCGCCGCATACGCCGCAAGCTGGGTGTATCGGGAACATCCATTCTGAAGGCCGAACCCTGGAAGACGCTCAAGTGCTTCCACGCCGGCGGCGAAGCCAAGTGGTGGCTGCAGGAGTTCTCACAGAACGGCCTCGCCGCTCGCGACCTCACAGCAAGCATGCAGGAGCAGCCGCTGCCTTTCGTGGAGCTGACGCCCTGCCGCTACCAGTGCGAGCAGACTGCCAAATCCATGATCGGCAACCTGGGCTATTACCGCCTCTTCGGTGCCAAGGCGTGAGTTACGACAGCAGGAAGCATGCCATTCGCGTACTGATCGTGGCGGAGCACGCCTCCGTCCGCTTCGGCGGCGAGGCCTCGCTGCCTTACCACTACTTTCGCGTTCTGCGCGCGCGCGGCGCGGACGCGTGGCTCGTGGTGCACGAACGCACCCGCGCGGAGCTTGAGGCATTGTTTCCGGAAGACCTCGACCGGCTCGTCTTCGTGCCGGACATGCTTCTGCAGAAGGTTTTCTATCGCGCCTCTCTGCTGCTGCCGCGACGCATTGCGGAAGCGACCTTCGGCCTCGGAAACCAACTGCTCACGCAGTGGAGGCAGCGCGGCATCGTGCGCTCACTGGCAACAAGGCAAACTGTGGTGCACCAACCGATCCCAGTCTCGCCTCGCTTTCCATCGCTGCTCTTCGGCGTGGACGTTCCCGTGGTTATCGGACCGATGAACGGCGGCATGGATTACCCCGCTGCCTTCCGGCGTGAAGAGCCGCTCGTGGTGCGTACGCTCATCGGGCTTGGCCGCAGAATGAGTGCCCTCGTGCATCGCGTGCTCCCGGGCAAGCGCGATGCGGACGTTCTTCTGGTAGCCAATCCGCGCACGCGAGAGGCACTCCCCTTTGCGCCGAAAGGCCAGGTCATTCAGCTTGTCGAAAACGGCGTAGACCTGCAGCGATGGACGATAACCAGTGAGCAGCCCTCGCACGGCAACCGCTTTCTCTTCATGGGCCGCCTGGTGGACTGGAAAGCACTGGACATCGTGCTGCACGCCATCAAGGCCGTGCCCGATGCGACGCTCGACGTGGTGGGTGACGGCCCAATGCGCGAACCGTGGGAACGCCTCGCGCAGCAACTCGGCCTGATTGAACGCGTGCTCTTCCACGGATGGAAGTCGCAGGAGGTCTGCTGCCAGCTCCTGCGCGGGTCCGTCGCGCTGGTGCTGCCCAGCCTGTACGAATGTGGTGGCGCGGTGGTGCTTGAGGCCATGTCCGCCGGACGCCCGGTGATCGCAACAGCATGGGGAGGTCCGGCGGATTACCTCGACGAGTCCTGCGGCATTCTCGTTCCACCCACTAGCCGCGAGAGCATGGCCGAGAACTTCGCCCATGCGATGCAGCGCTTGCTGCAATCGCCGGAGCTGTGCCACAGCATGGGAGGGGCAGGCCGCGCCAGGATCGAAGCCGAGTACGACTGGGAAAAGAAGGTCGACACGGTGCAGGCGATCTACCGTAGCGCCGCTGAGATCCATCGTGACGCCGCTGACTGGAAGCAAGTGTCGCGGACCCATGCAATCTCTGCAGACTTATTGAGCCTTCCCGCGCACTCAGACCAACAGGCCCTTCCCGCAGGCTCAGGGCCGAAGGCCCGCAACAGAACAGCCTTGGCCGCAGGCCCAGGTGAGCTTCATGCAAACGCACTGAGCGCTGAAGGCGCGGCACAAGAGGTTCCTGTCATTCCTGAAGCAGACGACGCCGCGCCAGAGTTCGCCCACTTCGGAGAGCGCACCGTATGACTGCTCCGGCCAACACGCGCATCGCCTACCTGCTCAGCCGGTACCCCGCGATTTCGCATACCTTCTTTCTGCACGAGGTGCTTGGCCTGCGCGAAAAAGGTCTGCACATCGAGACGGCATCGATCAACGAGCCGGATCGTGGCAGGGACGAGTTGCCCGAGATGGAAGCGGCCGAGGCCGCGAAGACCTTCTACGTAAAAGCCGGCTCCAAGGGCAAAGCCGCGATACGCGTGCTTTCCATTGCCGCGAAACATCCTGCGGTATTTCTGCGCGGAGTACGCGCGGTACTCAATCTGCCATCGCTCACGGTGCGCAAGCGCGCATTGTGGATGGCGTATCTTGCCGAAGCACTGCTCACCGGTGACTGGATGCGCAGGCGCAACCTGCCGCACCTGCACGTGCACTTCGGCGGCCCGGTTGCGTCCGTAGGCATGCTGGTAGCGCGCGCATGGCAGGTTCCGTTCTCGCTCACCATTCACGGCCCGGAAGAGTTGCAGGACTACAGCAGCCATCACCTCGCTGAAAAGGTGGCCGCTGCAAACTTTGTCCTCTGCATCAGCGACTTCGCGAAGAGCCAGTTGATGCAGCGCATGGTGCCTGCAGACTGGCACAAGCTGCACGTGGTGCGTCTTGGTGTCTCAGGCGATCTGCTTGCATCGCCGGAACGCGATGCGCGTGATAGGAGCGCCCCCGTACACGTCGTATGCGTGGGCCGGCTTGTTCCCGAGAAAGGTCAGCGCCTGCTGCTGGAAGCGATTGCACACATCCGCAACCGCGGCGTAGATGTTCGCGCGACTTTGGTAGGCGACGGCAGAGAACGCACGGCCCTGCAGGCCCGCGCCGAAGAACTTGGCATCACGCCGCACGTTCACTTTGCGGGATCCCGGTCGCACGCTGAAACGGTAGCAATCGTGCGCACGGCGGACATCTTTGCGCTGCCCAGCTTTGCCGAGGGCATTCCTGTTGCATTGATGGAAGCGATGGCGCTCGAAGTGCCCTGCGTCAGCACCAGTGTCGCGGGCATTCCCGAACTCATCCGCAACGGGCAGGACGGCCTGCTGACCGCGCCCGCGAATGTTGACGAACTCACCTTGGCACTGCATTCACTGGCTGTGGATCGCGATTTACGCTGCCGGCTCGGCACATCTGCCCGCGCGCGGGTCATGGACGCCTATAACCTGCCGAAGAACCATGCAGCGCTTGCAACTCTCTTTGAAGAACAAGTCGCGGGGACACGCGCATGAGCACGACGACCATCATGACGAACGACATCGCCGAGCAGCAGCGCTTTGCCGCAAAGGCAACGCTCGATCTGTCCGTGCTGATCATCTCGTTCAACACACGCGACCTCACGCGCGAGTGCCTGGCCAGTGTGCTTGCGGAAACCGCTGGCGTCACAGCGGAAGTGATCGTGGTGGACAACGCTTCGAGTGACGGCTCCGCGGAGATGATCACGCGCGAGTTCCCGGGGGTCACTCTGTTATGCAGCGATTTGAACCTTGGCTTCGGCAATGCCAACAACCTTGCCCTGCGCCACGCCACCGGCCGCTATTATCTGCTGCTGAACTCCGACGCGTTTTGCGCGCCGGGCACTCTAAAAGCGGCGATTCGGCATATGGACGCGAATCCACGCTGCGGTCTGGGCGGCGGCAAACTGGTGGGCCGCGATGGCGGCTGGCAGCCTTCCGCGCGCGCCTTTCACAGCCTGCTGATCGACGCGGCCGTGCTTACAGGACTTGCCGCAAAGTATCCAAAGTCGCGCATCTGGGGACGTCTGGATCGCACCTGGGCAGACCCGCAGACAGCAGCCGAAGTGGACTGGGTGCCGGGAGCGTTCGCGATCGTGCGGCCCGCGGCCTTGCAGGAAATCGGCACCTTCGACCCGGCCTTCTTCCTTTACTACGAAGAGGTCGATCTCTGCTTTCGCTTGAAGCAGGCCGGATGGCAGATCTGGTACTGGCCCGACCTGCGGATCACGCACATCGGCGGCGAATCCTCGCGCAAGCTGAAGACGCTCGCCTTCTCCTCGCCCTCTTCCCAGGTAGTGCTATGGCGCATGCGCAGCACCTTCCTGTACTACCGCAAACATCACGGCGGCAAGGCGCTGCTCGCAAAATGGATGGAACAGGCGCTCTACACCGCGGCCATCTGGCGCAATCGCCTGAGCGGCGACCCAGAACGCAAAGAGCGCAGGGAGCATTTCTGCACCCTGCGCCGCCTTCTGCTGCAGGCGTGGAACGAAACCGAGGGTGGCCGCATTTCGCCACCACGGCCCTGGTAGGAGACATATGGGTCGGCTTGTAAAACAAGTCCTTGCCGCGCCACTCACCGCGTTCTTCCGCGCGGCTGCAGGCGCGCGCGAGCAGGTGCGGCGGGTGCGCAGCTTTGCCTCGCTTGCGGCCGCGCTGCAGACGCCGCTGCATCTTTCGACTGTGGTGCTTGGTGCCACGCATGTGTATGGCTCGCGGCGTGTGCACTTCGGCAAGGACTGCCTGCTCTACCCGGACCAGCATCTTGAAACCCAGGAGGATGCAACCATCACGCTGGGGAACGGATGCGTGCTCTCGCGCGGCGTCCACCTGGTTGCGATGGCGGGCATCACCATTGGCGACGGCACCATGATCGGCGAGTACAGCAGCCTGCGCGATGCGAACCACGCACGCTCGGAAGGTATCGCCATGCGCGACGCAGGCCACACCGCCAAGCCCATCGTGGTGGGCCACGAGGTTTGGATCGGCCGTGGGGTGACGGTGCTGGGCGGCGTGACGATCGGCGACGGCGCGACCGTTGGCGCGAATGCCGTGGTCACCAAAGACGTTCCTGCCGGATGCGTCGTGGCAGGCGTGCCCGCAAAACCGATTCGCGGCGCGGACGCGCAGAAGGCCCGAACATGACGCGCTACCTGCTCGTGACCCACATCCCTTTCGCGCAGAACGGCGACGGCTCGGTGCTGCTGGACCGGCTCTGGTATGAAGATCTGCTGGGCCTCGCCGAGTCCATGCGCGACACTGCCGAAGTGACCATCGCCGCACCCTGCGTGGCCGCGGAC
>CALMAP010000362.1:18235-23658 GCA_937859825.1 uncultured Terriglobus sp.
CACCCTACGCGCGTGGGGAACAGGTTTTGCAGACGTTCCCTTGAAAGGTCCTCTTCGCTTTCTGCCCCTGCCTGTGCGCAAAGGCCGCTTCGATGTGCTCTACGCGTCGAAGCTTCAACGTGCGCTGCGCTCTGCGGTGCAGCATGCCGACCTGGTGCACACCTCGAACCTCTTCGGCAACGACACCGCGCTTTACTTCGCGCACGACCTTGCAACGAAGCTACGCAAAAAGACGCTCTTCGTCGTTGCGGAAGACTTCTGCGACATGCTCGGCTGGGAGTGGGTGCGCACCGCGCCTTCCGCGTTGCAACGGTGGCGAAGGAAGCGCACCCTGCGCTCCCTCGACCGCGCCGTGCGCAAGCGGATTGCGAACGCTTCCCTCGTATTTCTGCACACGCCCGCGGCAGTGTCGCGCTACCGGCTTGATGCCTCGAACGCCTACGCAATCCGGCAACCGGTGCACGAGCGCGAGGACGTGATCGCAGCCGAGGCCCTCAAGGAACGCTGCGCTGCGCTTGAAGGTGGCGAGGTGTTACGTATCGCGACTGCATCCCGCATGCAGCCTCTCAAAGGTCTGGACATGCTGGTACGCGCCATCGCGCTTCTGCGTGATCGCGGTGTGCGCGTGGAGTTGATGATGTACGGCGGTGGCCCGCAACAGCCGGAACTGGAGCAGCTTGCACAACGTCTGCAGATAAGCGACCGCGTGCATTTCGGCGGGGCGCTCGCGCCAGGGCAGGAGCTGCGCTCGACGCTCGCGCGGCATCACCTGTTCAGCATGCCGCACCTGACCACCGACTTTGGCCGCGGTTTCTTCGACGCGATCTCCGCCGGACTGCCGGTGCTCGCATTCCGCTCCGCCGCAAGTGAAGATACGGTGCGCGACGGCATGGACGGCCTGCTCGTTCCGAACGCCGATGTGGAGTCGCTTGCCTCCGCGATCGAGCACGCGCACCTGCAGCGTACAACGCTTATCGAAATGTCGAAAGGCGCGCGAGAGCGTGCGCTGCGCAACACTCGCTGCGAGTGGAACCGGCTGCGCGCGATGTGGATTGCGGACTTGTTCCGCTGACTTTCCAACCCCAGAACTGTCATTTCTTGGGGAGCCGCCGCCTACTTGTACTCAAGCAGCTGCGACTTCAACCCCGCGCGTTGATTGCGCCTGAAGCGTAACTGGCCGAAGAAGATTGGCACCTGCTGCAGGTGTGAGTGGATGCCGTAGAGCAACAGCGTCAGCGCACTGTTCGACTTCCAGCGTGCCTTCCATGCGGAACGCACAGCCAGCAGCAGGTAGAACGCGAGCATCGCGAGGAGAGGCCATGCAGACCGGAACACCAGTGTGCTCAATACCCCGAAGATCAGCACAAACAACAGCACGCCCGCGCGTCGCTGGTTGCGCTTCACCTCATCCATCCAGAAAGGGTTATCGCTGTTGCGGAAGCGTTCGGCGATCTCGGCATAGGCATGGCCAGCGCGGCTGGCGCGGTGCCAGTACTGCCGCCACCGCGTGATGGCGAGGTCATGCCGGGTCATGGGCAGGTTCACATGCAGAATGCGGCCACCCTGCCCGAGAATGCGGCGGCAGAGCTCCGGCTCTTCGCCAGCGATCAGCGTCTCATCAAAGCCGTTGGCCGCTTCCAATGCAGACCTGCGGAAGAGTGCGTCGCCTCCGCAGAAGGGCGTCCATCCTGGCTGGTACATCCAGTCCAGGTCGAGCACGCGGTTGTAGATGGAAGCCCCAGGGTGCGATTCGCGCCGGTGCCCCCAGACCACTGCGACAGAACTGTCTCCGAACTCACGCGATGCGTTCGCGACGAAGTCGGGGTGCAGCACCGTATCGCCATCGAGAAAAAGGACAAGCTCGCCCGTGCCGGCACACCATCCCGCGTTTCTGCCCTTGGCCGCGGTGGGACGCTCGGTTTGCAACGCAATCGCTTGAAAACCGAGCGATTCAGCGAGAGCAACGCTGTCGTCCGTGGAACCTGAATCGACGTAGATCGGCTCAACACGCCAGCCGTCGTTGCGCATTGCGAGTACGGAGCGCAGGCACGCGGCAAGGCGTTCGCCTTCATTGCGGCCGATCACCACGACCGTGAGCCGTTGCAGAACAAACATGCTTACCCTGTCACCTGGTCTGGAAGTGGCGCGGAACGCCGTGCGAGCACACGCGCGGGATTGCCGACGGCAATGTGCCCCGCAGGCACATCGCACAGCACTACGGCGTTTGCGCCGATCCCTGCGTCGTCACCAATGGTGATAGGTCCCAGCAGCTTTGCACCTGCGCCAATATCAACGCGGTTTCCCAGCCGGGGAGATCCGCGCCTGCCGGTATGTCGCAGGCCGAGCGTGACCCCATGCCGCAGGACGCAGTCGTCGCCGAGTGAGGCGTCGCCGCTGATGACAATGGCGCCGGTGTGCTCGATTACGAGCCTGTGACCGATCTGGACCTCACACGGGATCTCCGCACCGCAGAAGCCGTCTGCGAAGAACTTCAGCAGTTTGTAGAGGAACGAGAATGGCAGCCGCAGCGCGCGTGGCCGCACGCCGTAGCGCCAGCGACCGTAGCGGTACACCACCATGACCCAGAAGCCGTGACGCGTCCAGTCGCTGTTGTGGGCGCGCCAGTCTTCGCGAAGGTTGGGAAACATGACCATGCTGTTCTCGCGTGAGGCGCTCGCTTTACGAGGAGAGCGCGTCCTCATGCAGTTGGTCCGGACGGAACATCGCTATGTCGCCATCGGCATCCGTCGCAGTGTAGATGCCGTGTGATCCACTCTGTGCGCGCTGGACTGTGGCCGCGCGCTCGCGCAGGATGCTTTCGCGTGTACGCCGCGCATACACGCCCGGTTTAGGATCACCCGGCAGGCGCAACTCGTCGGGTGAGCCGGGATTCAGAATCTGCCACTCGCCGGAGTTGTCGCGCGGCTGGCGGTGCACCGGGCGGGCTGAGACACGCTCCGCGTCCTGCACCATGATGCGGTAAGCCGGGTCGGCATCGCGCAGATGCAGGTCCTTGATTACGGCACCGATGCTGCCAAGCCCGATGTGCTCCAGTAATTCACCCGCGCTCTGCAGGTCGTCGCGCGTGGTCACGCCGCTCTCGTTGACGAGAATGGTGGCATCGGTGCGGCGGATGGCATACTCGGTCTCGGCGGAGCTGGTGAGCGGCTGCGCATCGATCAGCACCATGTCGTAGTCCTGCGTGAGCCAGGCGAGCCGGGCAGTGGCAACGCCGGAGGTGCCATTGCCGTACCCTTCCAGGCCCATCGAAGGTCCGCGGCCGTAGGCCTCTTCAAAGTCGCGCTCGGCACGCAACAGGGTGTCCGCACCAATCCAGAGCACCGAATACCCAAGCTCCTTTAGCTTGCTCTGCAGCTTGAAGACGAGCTCTTCCACGTCCGTGCCCAGGTTGGGTGCGGTGAACAGGAAGGTGCGCGCGCCATTATTGCGATAGGCGTTTTCGATGCCTGCGGCAAGGCGCAGCATGTAGCCGTTCGACACGGGCTCGGAAACTTCTGACGGTACGGGCAGCACCACCATCGGACGGAAGCCGAGCACGTGCTCAAGGTCGGAACCGAGAAAGACACGCCGATCACGATTGTGCGCGAAGACGGCGGCAAAGATTCCGGCAAAGAATGCCAGCGGCAGCGCCGCCAGCAGCACCAGGCTGCGCTTGCCCGGAATGGGCAGCGAAGGAACGGATGGCGGCACGGCCATGTGCACATGGTTCGGGCCGCTCGCCTCCAGGGTCCGGGTGCGAACAGTCTCGTCCAGCACGCCGGCGCGGGTCTGCAACCGCGTAAGTTCCGCGGAAAGCTGCGCATAGCGCTGCAGCTTCGGCCCGGCGGTCACCGCAAGCTCCGTCTGCCTCGCGAGTTCGCGGCGGAGTTGTGCTTCCAATCCATCCACGCGGCGAACGGTTGTGTCGCGCTGCTCAGCGGCAATCTGGTTGGTCTCGTCGTGATAGCGGCGCGTTGCCGCGGACAACTCACGGTCAAGGGACTGCAGCTCTGCCTGGTCCTGCTGGTAAATGGGGTTTGCCGGGGTCATGCCGGACATCTGGCTTTGCAGCGTTGCCTTGCGCGTGTTGAGCCCATAGATCAGGCCTGACGTCGTGGTGTTACCACCGCTCTCGCCGCCGGAGCCGCCGCCGTTGTTGATGGAAACCTGCGCAACCGCAAGGTCACGCGCGTGACGAATGTCTTCAATCTGCTTGCGCAGCGCCTCAACGGAGGTGTCGAAAGGGTTGGGCTGGTCGGCCGTCAGGCGTGCCACGCCGAGCACCGCGCCCAATTTGCTTTGCTCCTGGATCAGTTGCGTGATGCCGGATTGCACCCGCGTTTGCTCTGCCTTCAGCAGCTCCACCTGCTCGTCGGTAATGCCACTTTCGTCCTGCCGCATGGTGTGCAGAAACTGCTTGGAGACGGCATCCAGCGTCTGCGCAACTTCGGTCGCCCGCGGGCCAGTAAGCGTTACGCTCAACTGGTAGCTGGTGCCGACGCGCTGCACGTTCAGGTTGCCTGCGAGCCGTGCAGCCGCAGAGGCGAGCGGTTCGCCGGGATAGCGCCACACGCCCTGCGGCAAGGAACGCACGGCGGCCATGAGCGTGTCGGGCCGCTGGATCGTCTGGATGATCTGCTGAAAGGTCGAGTCGTAACGGCCTGCGTCAAAGCTGGGCGAGGTGCCTTGCGGCAGCAGTTCCTGCGTAACCGGCGGCACGTAGAAGATGGCCTCGGAGCGGTAGGTGACCTTGCGGGTCAAGCCGAAGGCCATCACCAGGACAAACGTGGTCACAGCCGCCACAACGGCGAGGCGGCGGTGCATGGAGAGCGCCCGCTGCAGGTCAAACCGGAAGGCTGGCGGAGGGGACGCAGGCGCGCGGCCGCCAGGGGTCTCCGGCGGCAGCACGTGGGTCTTCGGTCGAATCAGGTCGCTCATAGTTCCCGTCGGAATCGTAGGTCTACCGCTGGTTCAGAAGCGCCGCGGTGGTAAAGATGCTGACCAGAGGCGAGAGCCTGTCCAGCGTGTAGGAAGCACTGTTGAATCCACTCATCGGCAGATACACGATATCGCCTGAGTGCAGCGAAATTTCTGAGGCCTTGCCTTTTAGCAGATCGGCGAAGTCGATCTCGCGCAGCTTGCCCGTGGCGATCTCGTAAACCTTGATCTTTGGGTTCTTGCCTGCCTGCAGCGTCGGGCCGCCCGCGTCGGAAATGAGCCTTGCCAGGGTCGTCTCCTTCTGCAGCAATTGCGTTCCGGGCCGGTAGACCTGGCCCATCACGGAAACATAGCGATCCGTGTTCGCGGGCACATAGACCACGTCGTCACGCATCAGCCGCAGGTTCGCGAGCGAACTGCCGGACGCGAGGATCTGCTTCAGGGCGAGTGTGATGGCGGTCTGGTTGCCGCGATAAACGATGCAC
>CALMAP010000362.1:23668-24859 GCA_937859825.1 uncultured Terriglobus sp.
GTCCGGCAGCGTGCCCGGCGCGTTGCCGAAGTTCTCAGGCGAAGCGCCGGTCGAACCTGCGGAGTACCCGCCACCTGCACCGAAGCCGCCGACACCTGCATACCCACTGGAACCGCCACTGTTGCCCCCGCCATAGGAGGTGAGCACGCCAGGGCCGGTCATGCCGGAGGGCCGTACCGCGGACCCGCCACGCACCAATACCTCAAGCAGCGTGGGTGGCCGGTCGAAGACTTCGACGCCGGGCCGCTCCACTGCGCCAAGCAGCAGAATGCGATTGGAGGTGTAGGCATCTACGCCCACAGTAACGACAGGGTTGGTGTAGTACTTCAGCAGCGCTGTGCGGATCAGGGTTGCGGCATTGTCACGCGTCTTATCCACCACGCTCAGGGTGCCCACCATGGGCAGCGTCACATCGCCATCGGGCCCGACGATCTGCTTGCCGGTGAGTTCCGGGCGGCCTTCCACATTGATGGAGACGGTGTCTCCACGGCCAAGGCGGTACGCCTGGTCGCTGGGCGGCTGGAACTGCAGCAGATCGTTGTAGCTGCTGACGGCGGGTGCCTGGGCGGCTGCCTCACCAGGCAGGAAGAAGCCAGGCAGAATGAAGCCAGGCAGCGCGGCGAGCCACAGCGCCGCGGTCTGCAAGCGAAGCTGTACCGGCTGCAGAGAAGATGGAGAAGACTTCTTCATACAGACCATTTCGGCAGAAATTCAGCCGAGACGAACACCCATGTCCGTTTTTGTACGGAACTGGTACAAGCCGCCACCAGCACCGGCAGTGGCCATGGGGAGAAGTGAGGTAAGCGCCCCCGCGTGCACGACGCGGCGAATCGAATCGGAGCCACCGATGACGTAGAACTGCAGGCCGTTGCTCTGCATTGCCCTGCGCATGTCCAGCAGACAGCCGAGACCATCCGGCTCAATGCGGGTCGCTTCAGAGAGATCGAGCGTCACGTCGCTGCGTTGCGCGATAGCTGCGGTCACAGCATCGCGCACCTCGCTGCAGAGCGATCCGCTGATGGTGCCGGAGAGGCCTATGACATGGTGCCCGGTAAGGTGCTCCACTTCGAGTTTGCCGCTCTGGCTGCGGCTCAACTGCAGCCGGGTCGCCAGCACCTCAGACGGAAAGTGCCGCACCAGTGCCCACATGTCTTTCGCATAGCGGGGCAGCAGGCGGGCAGGTTCCTGCAG
>CALMAP010000362.1:24869-25861 GCA_937859825.1 uncultured Terriglobus sp.
AGCATCTCCAGCGTGCCGCCGATGCCGATACACACCGGCACCTCAAGCTGTTCACGGAAGCGATGGATCCAGAACTCCTGCTTGGGATTGCCGAAGGCGACAAGAAGAATGTGCGGCTTGGCGTCGCGAATACGCTGGATGATCTGCTCGTTGGAGAGATCGTCGAGCATCACCGAAGGTGGTGCATACTGGCCCACGAAGTTGACGCCCGGGTGGTGCTCACGGAGCACCTTCATTGCGCCCTGCGCATTGGAGTCGGTGGAACCCAGAAGGTAGATGCCGTAGCCGTGCTCCGCAGAAAGCCTTGCGAGTTCCGGCGTAAGGTCCACACCCGTGACCCGCTCTTTCAACGGCCTGCGCAGCAGGCGTGCGGCCCAAAGCAGCGGGAAGCCGTCTGCCAGCACCATGGCACAGTCGCAGATCACGCGATGCAATGCCGCGTCACGACGGGCATTCCTCACAAAGTCGAGGTTGGCCGTTGCAATCTGGTACGTGCGGCCGGACTGGATGCGCGAGTGGATACTTGCCACGGCAGTGCGCATGTCGACATTGCTGATGGGCAAGCCAAAAAGGGCCACTACGCGAGAACTACTACGTGCCATTCGATGACCTCAAAGCAGAAAAGAAAGTGATACAGGACGGGACAACGCTTTCCAGTTGTACCGTCACCGTACCCTTCTTCAAATTCCTTCCAAAGTGGTTATGTACCACTCCGGTAACAGCACTGGCGTGACTTCAGCCACAACCGTTTTCATATCCCGGCAAAAGCTCACATAGCCCATCGGCAATTCAGAAGCCACTCGATAGCCTCCTTCGTAAGAGTTTCCTCGGAAAACTTCATTTTTGAACGACTCTGGCACAATGCACCATAGTAACTACGGGAAACACGCAATGGAGCAACCGCGAGCGGTTCCCTGCTTTGTCGTAGAAGCTCCAGGTGAGCAAGGCCGACGCCAAGGCACTTGGCCTTTGCTTCGAGCGATGTCCACGTG
>CALMAP010000362.1:25871-26138 GCA_937859825.1 uncultured Terriglobus sp.
GAAAAACCGCTGCCTCTGTTCTTCCGATGAAGACGCATCGTAAACATAGGCCAGTTCGTCCGGGCTGAAGACCGCCCTGGCCACCTCCAGGACATCGGACATCGCTCGGTCTTCGTGCTCGATATCGACGCCGACCGGCCCAGCGGGAGAGAGTGCAATCGCGACCAGGCCGGCGGCATGGGAAAGATTGAAATACACGCCGGATGTCTCCGGCTTGCCGTGAGGGCCTTTGAAGAACGTCACCGCTTCAGGCGCGCGGTCGAGTTG
>CALMAP010000363.1 GCA_937859825.1 uncultured Terriglobus sp.
ATCCAGTCACTCGTTTCGAGAACAGTCGATTCAAGTCGTCGTAGGCGTACGAAGTTTTCACGTTCCGCCCATCTGTTTTAGCCACCAGATTACCGTTTGCGTCGTAACCGTTCTCGCATGTTCCTACACCAACTGCATTGCCGGTCCAGAGGCCATAGCAAACAAAGCCTGCTTCAGAGTTGAAGGAGGTTAGAAGTCGTGACAAACCGTCGTAAGTAAATCCGCGGCCTCTTGCAAACTCGCCCGCTTGTCCGGCTTGTGTGATTCCCGAAAGATTCCCAAAACCGTCATAGGTATATGTTGTGGAGATCGTGGCAGCATTATTGCCATCCGCTTCCTTCAACGTGACTAGTCTTCCGAATGCGTCACTCGTTTGTAATTGCGGATGGCTCGCTTCGTCAGTATAAGTGCGCGTAGTCCCGGCATAATCCCACGACTCATGCGTGATATCCTGATTCGTCTGAACGCGTTTCCGATCCAGCGCATCATATTGCCACCTAACTGCCGCACCTGACGCAAGGGAGCTCAAACATCCTAACCTCGGATTGTTAATTGCAGAGACATGCCCTACCGGATCGTAGAAAGTCTCAGTACATAGATTTCCCTCTGGAGCGATCAATATCTCCTGAGACTTACGTCCGAGACCGTCATAAATGATCTTTGTTGTTGGACCATTTACCTGTGAGCGTTCCAACGTTAAAGGAGAAGAAGATGTGTACGAGGCGGTGATCGCTCCACCATCTGGAAAAGAAACGCTCGCGAGTCTGTGCAGAGCATCATATGTATAGCTTGTTTTGTTACCGTTCTCATCTTGAGTACATGCCAGCTCGCCAAAGTCGTAGTATGAATTAAGCGTTATGTGATTTAGGGCATCTGCGACGCGCGTTGGATTGCCCGGGCCGGTGTTCTGGGGACAGTTTGCAATCGATTCTGCTGTGTAGGAAGCGACTGTTGATCCTGTGTGCTTCCCGCTCGACTGCATTGGATCCCAAACCTGAGTCAACTCACCGAGAACGTTGTATTGATACTTAGTAGTAGCTGTTGTCGTGTCAGTTGCTGAAATATCAGCCTGGATAACATTGCCTCTACCATCAAAGGTGTTGGACATCGTTTTGGAGTGTTTATTTATCGATTCAGCACTGGTGGTCACCAGGATGCGGTCTAACACGTTTGCGAGAGTCGACGAGCTTGCATCGGAACCCGGCGGATCATAAACGCCACCCGTTGCATAGGTGTTGACTGTCGACCGCGTTGTAGTACCCGAAAAATCCGATTCGCTGGTTGAAGCAATTAGATTGCCAATCCAGTAGGTTGTTGTGACTGTGGAGCTGACTGCGGGAGACGCATCGTTATAAGTAGTCGTGACGCTGCAAGGCACACTTTTGAGTCCGCTATCGGACGGGCCGACCCTGTCGCAGGGTTCCGCCGTTGTGATGGTTCTGAGGAGGTTTCCGCTCGGGTCGAAATACTTGCGGCTTTTTTCTAAAGGCAGCTGATATGAACCGTCAGAGGCTTGTCCTGGCCCAGCATTGCTGTCGAAACTGTATGAAATTCTGGAGCCATCGGGGCTGCGAACGTCCAGATCCCCCCAGTTGTAGCTGTTAGGTGAACCCGAGTAGCAGGTCGTCGATTCATTGCCAGACAAGCCTGGTGTACAGGATGATGCATGAGTAATTGGAGCACTCGCCGTGCATAGTCCGTCGGCCCGAGAGCACTCATGTTTGGCGATCACTGAATTCCAAGAACGCGTGCACGTATAATCGCCCTCGTTTTCTGGCGGAGCATAACCAACCTGCGAATACTCGTAGCGATTATACCCGCCTGCTGGATACCGTACCTTAATCAACTGGTCGCGTGCGTCCATGTCTAGATTGTAGGTACTTCCGTCTTGAAGTGTGATCGTCCAGGAGATGCTCTGAGGAGTGTCGGGCGCAGGTTGAACTGTGATCTGTGCTCGTGTTCCGTCTTGGCGTGGAGCGCTGGTTGCGTAACAGGTATCGCTTGATGGAAACGGCGCTGTACCCGCCGCCCCGAACACTTCTGAAGCAGTTGCCGTGCGCTGAACAGGTTGTTGACCCAGTCCCGGCTGTTCGCTCCAAGTAATTTCAGTCGGTGTCACGATGATGCTTCGCCCAACGGAATCGGAGATAGTGTATTGGGCACCGTTTTCAACTAAGCTCGTTGCTACACCGTTGCGATCGACCATACTTTTGAATGCATGCGCGTAGCTGTTGTAAACCGGGTAGCCGTTGGAGGGTGTGCTGTATTGCGGCGGTTGAGCTGGGAAGTGATAGATCGTTCCGTCCGGTGCTCGAACGACGGGATCGTTCTGATTGCGGAGATCGAAATAGTAACCTGAGCCATCGTTTGCTGGTCGCAGAGTGATCATCACTGAGTTGCTTCCTGAAATATGGTCCGTGGAGGCGCTACAATCTCGCACGCCTACCATGGAATGAGTTGCACCTGACCAATCACTGAACGTCCAGTTGCTTAAGCACCAGGTCGCGCCGTCGTTGTAGCAGGTGCCCTGACTACAAGGGAAAGGGACGGAGTTGTCACCTGCATAGATTAGATCTGCACTTAATGTAGGGAGGTTTGGATGTACCGAGGCTGCCCACGGACCACGGCGATTCTGTACCCAACCTATGCCGATAGAAGTGGGACCAAAGCAGGCTGAACCTCCAACCATGTTCTGTCCGGCGCAGTGGAGACCCATCTGACGGGACACTTCCTTCATTGTGTATGTCTCTGTGGTGCTGTAAACAAACGCTAGATTGAGTGAACGCCCGCCACGTTGAGGAAACGACACCACCGGAACTCGGAACGAAAGGGAGCCGTTTGCCAGAGACAGTTCCTCGCGAGCTGTTTGTTCAACCGATGAGAAGGCCGGTGATCCTGCCGACGTATTTGGAGAGGGTGCTCCAAGCGTTGATTGGCTTTGTAGCGGCTGTAAACCGCCGAAGCTCACGAAGCAGAGAATCAGTAGCCACATGCGAAATGGTGCTTGTAGAGAGCTCCAGATGTTAGGCATAGTAAGAGACCTCGTTTTCTTATCGGTACCTGCTCCTTGTAGCACTAGGGCCGCTTGTTTAGCGAGTATTGACTGCTTGTCGCGCACTTTAATAAAGTGGGTGGGGTGTTGGCTAATAGTACACAGCGGCATAGCACGGCTCCGGTATATTCAGACTCAGGTCTTCACACGCGAGACGTGGACACCCGGCGTGGGATACGGTGTAGGTTGTCAGAATAAGTAGTTACGATATCTGAAATGTGTATAAGCCGCAAGCGAATGCGGTTCTGACCTTCAAACCAGGTATCGGTTCAGCACAGCCATCGCATTCCTCAGACTCGACTTGTCCAAGTGAGCGTACCTGTCGGACATCTGAATCGTTTGAGGCCCGCAGCTTCCTGAATGATCTTCAGGGTTGTCTCAGCTAAACAAAAGGCAAGGGCCGGAACGACCGGCCCCGCTCGTGGTCACAGATCAATGATGTTGAATCTGCCGCAGAGGATTGTAGTATCTGTCCGGCAGGTGTGGCTGGAGATCTCGCTAGATGTAGTGAGCGTTCCTAGGTGCTGCAGCAGGTCTACCATCCGCCGCGTGTAATCCCGCCAGTCCGTTGTCTTGGTCATTGGCAGGTAGTTGGCCCGGCCCACCTTGTAGAGGTCGACGAAGCCGTGCGTGGCCCGCACAATCGCTAGACTAGACTCCACGTCGAGAGTCAGCTCAAGGACACCCACGTATAAATGCCCGCCTGGTGGAACCGTTTTAGGGCCGCGATCCGGTCACCAGGCAAGGCAGCAGACGCTTCCCACTTTGTTGAGAACGAGTCGTCTAGGCTGGTCAATGTTGATGCGAAACTGTCCCGCTCTGGCCGAAACAGGTCCAAATCTCTCAATGCGCGGGTTCCACCTTTGGTCAAGGTGCAAATACCCAAGCCATGCTCTTGAAGGACCTCCAGAGTCTGCCGCGTCAGGGCAGTATCGTCCAAATGGTAAGGATCGGATGTGAACGAGAGCATGACTTGTTCCGTTATGCCCGCCGCCTGGTACTTCCGTGCGTCTTTCGTCAGGTGCTTGATGTAGTCGGGGCGGGGAACCGCCCCTGCATCGAACTCGGATCGTTTGATCTTGATTGCCTGAGGTACATAACAGTACCTGCATTCATGCCCGCAGCCCCTGTACGGATTGGCGGCCAACGGAGCATATTCCCCAGCTTGCCCGCGCGGTGCATAGATGTAACTGCATCCCGGTATGCTGACTGCGGGAGCATCAACTTGGATCTGAACGAGGTTATCTGGCATGGTGACCTCCCTCTTGTTGCATGGCGGGGAGGATTGGTTCTGGATGGTGAGCGCGGGAGAACTGAACCAGTTCTCCATGCGGAACGAGCACTCTACTCCCGATTCGACGGAAGCGTAGCTCTCCCCGGCTAATCAAATAGTTCAGGGAACGAAGGCTGATGCTTAATTGTTCGGCGGCGTCGCGCTTGCTGTACAGCAGGCGCTGCAAAGGCTTTGCAGACATTGTTGCTCCAAGGGCGGCTCCGATTCCTGCGCTTATTGTGGCGGCAGTGGCCCCTTGGTTCGCTCACTTCAGGATTGAGCGATATCCCTGCAATCCTTAACGATTGCCGTGTCTGCCTTTGGCGGCAGCAGCCCTTATCGCCGACGTTGAGGCAGTCGGCACACCTTGAAACCGTTCAACGAATGTAGCACAGATGTGCAGGAATGTGTAGGGCTTTGCACTTGCGGTAGTCACTTGCCGCTCGGCTGCTTACGGGTGATCTTCTCGAGCGCGTCTTCCTTGTGGGTTTCGCTCAGGTGAGCGTAGCGGACGGTCATGGCTTGTGTTTTGTGTCCCATCAAGTCCTGTACGGTACGCAGATCAACCCCTGACATGACCAGCCGGGATGCAAACGTATGCCTTAAGGTGTGCCATGTGACGCCTTTCACCCCGGCGCGTTCACATGCGGAACTGAACCACTCCCTTGGGTCCGCTATCGGTACGCCTTTGGAATTGATGAAGAGACGATCATCCTCTGATAGTCCTATTTGGGAATGCAGGGATTGGACATCGCGTAGCGCCGCAAGCGCTACGCTGTTCAGCTTTACTGTTCGGCTGCTACCGTTCTTCGTCTGACTCAGATGTACTTCCCGGCGCTCGAAGTCGATCTCATCCCACCCTAAAGAGAACTGTTCACCCTTTCGCATTCCCGTATTCAGAGCAATGTCGAGTTGTTGGGAATAGCACGGTTCCAAACCGTGCCTTATCTTTTCCTCTTCCTCATGCGAGAGGAAGCGTAGGCGACCGGCGGACTCCGTTATCTGCGGAACGTCTCTAGCAGCGTTGTGCTTAACTCTTCGGTCCCGCACGCCGAGTTGAAGGAGCTTGCTGAAGCAAGCCCTGTACCGATTACGGGTTCCTGGTGTCCAACCCTGACCGTCGAGCCATACCTGCACTTCGGACGGGAGGAGGGAATCGGCTACACGGTTCCCGAACTTCGCTCGGATAACCTCGATGCGTTGTTTGAAGTTCCGCGTGTCCTTGTGCCTGGAGTTGGAATAGGCGAGTGCGGTGTCGCACAAGGCGCTTATCTTGACGCCGCTGCTTGAAGGGACATCGTCTGCCAGCCGTCCGCGCCGAATGCGGACCCTATTGGCCTCGTAAAGATCTACTGCGTCCCCGAATGTTCCTACGCACTTAGCTTTGCGCTTTCCATCGACATCGACGAACCGGATCCACCAAATACCGGACCCTTTCGCCCGTTCAAAGACACCTCGATGTTGTCGCTGTTCCCGTTTACGTGGCATCGTTCCCTCGCTGCACACAAGGTAAACGATGGCTACCGAATTGGCTACCAGCCGGAACGCACAGGATTGCAGGCCAGTCGGTTGGATGGCTATAATCCATTAATTCAATTGTGTGTATTGGTGCCCGGAGGGGGACTTGAACCCCCACGCCCGGTTACGGTCTGCGGATTTTAAGTCCGCTGTGTCTGCCATTTCACCACCCGGGCAA
>CALMAP010000364.1:0-3033 GCA_937859825.1 uncultured Terriglobus sp.
ATGTGCAGGAGGCCGAGAAAGCCGCAGCGGAAGCCGAAGCCGAGCGCGACGGACGATTCCGGCTCGAAGGAGAAGGAGGCGTCGTTAAGCTTGAGCTTGCCCAATGCTTCCCGTAATGCGCCGTGCTCGTGCGACTCCACGGTGTAGAGACCGGCGAAGACCATGGACTTGATGTCTTCAAAGCCGGGCAGCATCTCGGTCGCGGGCTCAGCGGGGTCGGTGATGGTGTCGCCCACCTTGGTGTCTGCCACGTCCTTAATGGTGGCGACGAAGAAGCCGACTTCGCCGGCGGAGAGCGTGGCGATCTCGACGGGCTTGGGGGTGAGCACGCCCATGCTTTCCACGTCGAAGGTCTTGCCGTTGCTCATGAGCTTGATGCGCTGGCCGGTGCGCAGTCGGCCGTTGATCACGCGGGCCAGCACGATCACGCCCTTGTAGGGGTCGAACCAGCTATCGAAGATGAGCGCCTGCAGCGGCGCGTCCGCGGTGCCTTCTGGCGGCGGGATGAGGTGGACAACGGCTTCGAGGATCGCGTCCACGTTGAGGCCGGTTTTGGCGGAGACGGCGATGGCGTCGTCGGCGGGCAGGCCCACGGTGTTCTCGATCATCTCCTTGGTACGGGCGATGTCGGCGGAAGGCAGGTCGATCTTGTTGATGACGGGGATGATCTCAAGCCCGTTGCTGATGGCGAGGTAGGCGTTGGCGAGCGTCTGCGCCTCCACGCCCTGCGAGGCGTCCACCACGAGCAGCGCGCCCTCGCACGAGGCCAGCGAGCGCGAGACTTCATAGGAGAAGTCCACGTGGCCGGGCGTGTCGATCAGGTTGAGCTGGTAGGTGATGCCGTCCTTCGCCTGGTACATCATGCGGACGGAGTGCGCCTTGATGGTGATGCCGCGCTCGCGCTCCAGGTCCATCGCGTCCAGCACCTGGGCCTGCATCTCGCGCTGGGTGAGCGATCCGGTAATCTCAAGCAGCCGGTCGCTCAGCGTGGATTTGCCGTGGTCAATGTGCGCGATGATCGCGAAGTTGCGGATGTACTTGGGATCCATGAGGTCTCTGTTTAGTTTACAGAGGCGCGTGGGCCGCATGCGGGACCCTCCCCCTCCGTGGTGGGTCTTAACTTCCTCATCCTGCGCAGGTTAGCGGAAAGTGACAGGGCAAAATACTCACAGCATTGCACCTACGCGCAAATTCCTCTGCCGTATGGATTTAGCTGCGCATGAGATGGCTTCTGTAAGTGGACTACTTCCATTCTAGCGATTCCAGGAATATGGCATGTCACTCGTAAGTCGCTTATGCCGTTCGGCTTAGATCCAGGGAGGGCTTGACAGCATCCGACTTGGATAAGGGTCTTCAGGTAGCCAGCCGGGTGTGGAACCGGCGTCACTGGGCAGCCACGGTGCTACATGTCGCAAGGAACTCGATCGATGTGCTCCGTTCTCGCTTCGCTCTTGAGACGGGGTGTGCTCCACGGCCGGACTTTCGGACGTGGGAACGCAGTGCACCTCAAAGATGAGGTGCTTCTTAAGCTTCGTGCGGCAGTTCTATTCCATGTCCGTGAACGGACATGGGGCACCCGGCACTCGACACCCGGCTTACAGCCCTTTCGCATGGTGCCTGACTAGCTACGATCCACATCGCCAAAGAGAGTGGTACCGGGCCACCCGGCAGGTGGAAGGACTTTATGCTCTCGGAAGGGCATGGCTTCAGCCATGCCGTACGAAGCTGGCATAAGCTGCGCGGTCACGTGGTTGAATAGGAGTTCACGTTTGCTCCGCGCGGATCGGTGCGGCCTGTGGCTGGCCTGAGCTTCGCATTGGCATAGCGGCCAGCCACGGACACCGCTGCATCGCGCGGAATGGGAAGTGCTCTCCTGCTTACGACCGTGACCGCGCGTTCTCTGCGAGAGCAGCTTACGGCACGGCTGAAGCCGTGTCCTTCCGAATGCCTTTCCCCAAACAGAACTGCCGAATAGGCAGAGCTTTTGCAGAAGCAAACAGCTTATGCGAACCATGTGTCAGCGCCAGTACGACCCACACTGGAACAACGCGATGGAATGGGCTTCGGCCTTATCACGTTTTCCACATCCATGCACTGTGGAAATCTGAGACTATATGAGTATGTCTACTGCAGTGAGCGTCGCGAACATTTGGCCGAGCACAAAGCGGCGTGCCGATGTGAAGCTCGCGGAAGAGGCTGCACTCCGTCTGCTCGCAGAGTACGACGTGGTGAACCCGCCGGTAAATCCTGTCCAGATCGCCCGGCGAACTGGCGTGGAAGTCACTTTCGTGTCGTTTGAGGGTGAGGACGCAAAGGACATCTCTGGCTTTTACGACTATGAAGAACGCAAGATTTTTGTGAACCGGGATGAGCCCGCGCTTCGCCAAACATTTACCGTGGCACATGAGCTTGGGCACAAAATTCTGCACCCGGACTGGGTAGCGACGGACGACTATAAAGTGTACCGGCGCAACAACCAGGCTCTCGATGAACATGAAGTAGAAGCCAATGCTTTTGCGGCGAACCTGCTGATGCCCCGCTTTATGATGGACCAGTTCTACGAGAACTTGTCGGTAGCAGACCTCTCACAGATCTTTGCGGTTTCTGTTCCTGCCGTCCGTACTCGCCTGCAATATCTCTATGGCTTCTGAACGGCAGAGCGCCAGGCGCTCGATTCGCAGCGGAGAACAGGATGAACCGGAACTCACGGACGCGTTAGCTTTCAGTCTGCAGAAGCAACTGGAACTCGCTCGCGAAAACAATCGCCATAAAGAAGAACTCCAGCGTGGCGATCTCGGCTCTTTTGGAAAGTTCCTGGGTGGGCCGAACCAGGCCGCGATGAGCTCTGCAGTGATTGTCGCGATCTTGTGTATCGGTGCAGCAATCGCGTGTGTATTCGTTTCAGTGGCGCGCCCTGCGGCAAGCGCTTTGCTTGACAAAGTCGTAACGGGCTTCTTCACCTTGGGATCGACAGCGGTCGGTTTCGTTGTGGGGTCTCGCAACCATAAACCAAAGTAGGATCGCTTCTTAGAG
>CALMAP010000364.1:3043-3616 GCA_937859825.1 uncultured Terriglobus sp.
CTCGATAAGTTCGTGAAGACCCGGCATTTCGTTCGGGTTGACTTTCGCGAAAATGCTTCCCGCCCAGTCAATCTGGCCAAGGCAAGTCATCATCTGGTCACACAACATGATTTGCGTGGACCAATCCTGGACAGGATTGCAGCGAGCAACCCAGTACAGGTTGGGAAAGTGTTCCACACTGCAAGTAAGAAGGTCATACGCTTGTTTCGGATTGTCGGCTATGAGAAGATCGAGCCGCTCCTGCAACAAAGTGCGATAGTGAGATTTCGATATAGCTTCAGCGGTAATGGGCACAGACAACTCGAGCCGCAGATGCCCCTTGAAATTAGGAATCCAGACCGCAACATCTCCCTCACGCCTTCGATCTAGAAGCGCAACTTCCTCACTAAATCGAACAAGAGTCTCGCGTGCTTCGCTCGTCCCCTTTCCCGGTGACGCGGCGTGGGAGGCCACCAACGCACAATGAATGGCGGCTTTCTTCTGATTACCTGTTAAGTTCAGAAATGCTTCTGGTAGAGACACGGCTACTGTGCACTCGCTTTACCGGCGCGTTCGTGGTTCAGGGTGAGGAGG
>CALMAP010000365.1:0-561 GCA_937859825.1 uncultured Terriglobus sp.
GGCCTGGTCCGTGTCGAAGTGAACCGTGCCGAGATCGGGGAATGCGGCGGCAGGACCTACCTGCGTCACGGGTGCCTTCGTGATCGCCGGCTCATCCTTGTGACGGGTGAGGAAATACGCGAGAAGGGCGACGAGCAGAAGGAGAGGCAGAAGCCATGCCCAGAGGGGCAACTTCTTCTTCTCTTCGAAAACTTTGACTCTGTCAGACATGAGGGTCGTTCTCCTGAGATAACGCTTGTGTGGAGCAGAGGTGGTCAGCTTGCGGAGCCTAGCTGCGTCTGTCGGTGCGGAAGGAGTCGGTTGCTGGCAGTTCTTCGATCTCGACTTCAGTCCGGCGTACAGAGTCTTGGACTGTCTCGACGTGCTCTGATGCAACCTTGCCAACCAGCACCTCTTCCACGACGCGAGCATTCTTAGAGAGCACAACTTCCTCTGCGGTCTCGGTGAGCTCGATGGTGCGGTCTCCAAACGCAGCATCGCTGTCAGTGACGGCCCGCTCCACTGGACGGCGTTCCATGACGACACGCTCTTCCCGCAAGGAAACGGACTCTTGAACGGGGA
>CALMAP010000365.1:602-2354 GCA_937859825.1 uncultured Terriglobus sp.
TGAAGGGTTTCTGCAAGAGCGGGAGCGGCTACGGCAGCGGCTGGAGCAAACTCTTCACGCCTCGTGCTAACCGCCTCGTCGATCTGCTTGGCGCTGTGCTTCTGGAAGATGTTCTCTACGGCACTGGACTGGTTCGGATATGCCTCAACAGCGATGACTACACCGCCGTCTCGTACGCCGTCCTTCAGATGGTCATAGTCTTTGTCCGGCATGCCGAGCGAAGCCAATTCTGACTTCTCAAATGTCTCGGAGTCGGAATGAGGTCCACCGACGGTGGTGATGAGTGAGTCGTCGAGACCTGCGTGACGCAGGTCGGTGATCGCCGCTTGTGCGTGGTCCTGATGATGGAACAGGCACACGAGCGTGGTCGTATCCTTCTGGAGGGACATTGCGTCCTTTCTAGAAAACAGGTTGTTAGGCGAAGGCAAGCAGACAAACTGATCTGTCGATCGGAGATCGACGGCAACGGGAATCGCTCTATCAGTGTGCTTTGGGGATGGGAGAGTCGCCTTCGGGTCAATACCTGCAGCAACTATGTCCAAGCATAAGGTGCGCGTTCCTAAGAGTAGGTTGCAGCCATAACGAAATTCTTCCAACAGTTATGCGCCCTCTCACGCAGGCCGCCCGTACTCAGGTGCTGGCGCTCTGGCCGGCCCCGACGCAGAACGCCGCATTGCTTCTTGCATACGGCTTGCTGACCTTACTAACCAGCTACTTAGAAGCTGTTTCCTGAAACGCATTGCGCAGAACCTGTGCACTCTTCTTCAGGTCCTTCGCTTCCGTTTCATCCAGAGGCAGTTCCAGCACCTTGATGACGCCCTTCTCCCCGAGAACGCAGGGTGTGCTCAAGCACACTTCGTCCAACCCGTATTCACCGTTCAACCGGGTAGAAATCGTCAAGACCGACTGTTCGTTGCGCAGGATGGCTTCGCAAATGCGCTCGATACAGGATGCGATGGCATAGCAGGTGTTGCCCTTCAGTTCCAAGACTTCGGGGCCAGCTTGCCGGACACGCTTCAGCAGTTCCTCTCGCGGTGGCAATGCTTCACTCCCCGGATACCTGGCCAGCGGCATACCAGCTACCTGGGCTCCGCTCCACACCGCTACAGACGAGTCCCCGTGTTCCCCGATGATGTAGCCATGAACCGAGCGAGCCTCGATTCCAAGTTCCTCACCCAGAAGAGTTCGCAGACGGTTCGTGTCGATCACCGTTCCCGAACCAATGACTTGCGAGTGCGGCAGACCCGAGTCTTGCTGGGCAATGTATGTCAGGACATCGACGGGGTTGCTGGCGATGAGGAGCACGCCGTTGAACTGTTCGGCTTTCAGCCTTTCCAAGCACTCGCGCAGAACGGCAGCGTTCTTTTCCAAGAGTTCAAGGCGAGACTCTCCCTTGTCACCACTCGGGACACCTGCCGCAAAGATCACTACCGCGCTATCGGCTGCGTCTTTGTAGTCGCCCGCTTTCACCTTCACCGGCTGGCCAAGAGGCACGGCATGCTGGAGGTCGCTTGCTTCGCCTTCGGTCTTCTTCGGATCGCGGTTGATGAGCACAATTTCCTGAGCCGTGCCTTTCAAGACCAGGGAGTAAGCGCAGGTAACGCCGACTGTGCCCGCACCGATGATGGTGATTTTCGATTGGATGGATGAAGGCATGATGATCTCCTGTTGATTCGTGTTGAAACAATGTTTGTTTAGCCGCCATGGTGTTGAGGCAAGGTAACTACGTTGCAGCCGTCAGATGGCTTCGCT
>CALMAP010000365.1:2364-5662 GCA_937859825.1 uncultured Terriglobus sp.
CTGTTCCTCTTCGAGGTCCAGTTCCTGAACCAGCGTTGCAAACGTCTCGCCGTCCAGCTCATCGCGCCGTTCGCCAATCTTGTCTCGCGCAGCCTTGATTGCGGAGAGACGTACTTCGAGCTCTTCACTCATCTGCGCGTTGGCTGCTTCTGTGTTCGTGGAGCGAAACTCAGCATGTTCAAGACGTTCTTTGAACTCGTCCACCAGTTTGTCGGCAAGCTCCGGGTGCTCGGAGTGGGACAATTCCGCCGTGATCGCCTCCAACGCAGCCGTTGCCGCTTCCTTGCGGGCAAGTTCCGTCTCCGGCGTAACCTCGGCGATCTCCTCCTCCACAACGCTCAAACGAGAGATCAGGGGACCGAGCGTCGTACCTTGCAGGACAAGCGTGACCAGGATGGCGCAGAACGCGAGAAAAACGATCAGGTCGCGTGCCGGGAACTTCTCTGGGAGCGCTAGAGCCGTTGCCAGGCTGACCACACCGCGCATGCCCGCCCAGGAGATGATGGCCGGGTAGCTTAACGGCGGGCTGAACTTCCCGGTTCGCATCGCTTCGCGGAGACCTTCCACTGGGTAAAAGGTTGAGAACACGATGACGATTCTGCTCAGGATCAGGGCCACGGACACCGCAGACGCGATCATGACGAGTTGCAGCAGCGTGTACCCGTGTAGATGAGCAACAACCGGACGCAACTGGATGCCAATCAAAATGAACAGCAGCGAGGTCAGCACGAACTCAACGAACTGCCAGGTCGTCTGCCCTTCCACCCTGCTTTTTGCACTGAGCTGCAGCTGATTCCTTCCAAGGAGGCCACCGCAAGCCACTGCCGCAAGCACCCCGGAAACGTGCAGACGCTCACCAAGCAGGAACGATCCGAAGCCGGCAAGCATGCTTACGATGATTTCAAGTGTGGCGTCTTCCAATCTCCGTAACGCCCAGGACACAAGCATCGCTACGACTGCGCCGATGAGTCCTCCGCCGATGGCCGACAGGAAGAAGCTCGCTGTTCCGTGACGCAGGGTTATTGCGCCCGCAATCGTCGCAGCCACGGCAAAGCGGTACAGCACCAGCGAGGAGGCATCGTTAACCAGGCTTTCGCCTTCGAGCACCGTGACGATGCGCTTTGGGATGCGGAACGCGCGCAGGACCGAGGTTGCGGCTACCGCATCTGGCGGAGCCACAATCGCACCGAGCGCAATGGCTGGCCACCAGGACAATGACGGGATCAGGTATCGCGCCGTCGCTCCCACGACGAACGCCGTTCCAACAACGGCACCAATCGCCAAGAGCATGATGGGCAGAAGATTCGACCGGAATGCCTGCCAGTCCGTTCGCTGCGCACTCGCCTGCAACAGAGGCGGAAGAAACAACGCCAGTGTTAATTCAGGGTCGAGCGCGATGCGGGGGATACCAGGGATGAGCGCCAGCACCATGCCGCCTAATACCAGGGCCACTGCCGTCGGTGCGTTCAGCTTGCGAGCCAGCAGCGCCAAGCCGACACAAGCAGCGAGAAGCGCAAGCAGAGTTTCAAAAGTCAGCAAAAAAAGTGCTCCTCAGGTAGGCAAATCGATAGTGAGTGACAGTTATGCGGAGTCCTCACGCGCGCATGTCCACACCCCGGAGCCTCGCAACCAGCTATCAGTCAACCAGTTCGCCGGAATGGTGGACGATGATGGCAACTACGGCAGAGTCGCGCGATCCGGGGTCGATCTCAAGTGTGCCGCCGGATTCCTTAAAGGCTGGTGAGCTCGGACGCTCAGGCTCGACTTGCGTCGCTTCCTGCGACGTCGAGGAGTGATCCGTTCGTGCCTGGAGCCATTCGTGCAGGCGCTGCAGAAAGCGATGATGCTCTTCAGGTCGCTGCGGAGCGCTGGCGACTTCGTCGAAGTGCGGACGCAACGCGCTTGCTAGAATGCCTAATGCAAGCAAGTCGCTGTACGCGAACACCATTGCCTTATGACTTGAGAATCGCGCGACCACGGAACCTCCTTGACCCACACTACCCGTCTAAACTGCACTGCCCTGCTTTGCGGGTAGGGCTGGACCAGTGAAGGTTTCACCATCAGATGTGACCTGCTTCGGAGCATCTGTGTGCATGCGTCTCCAGAGGATGCGCAGGATTGCGACGACTGGCACAGAGATCAATGCCCCAACAATGCCGCCCACTTCCCCACCCGCAAGCACCGCGAAGATTTGGACAAGCGGGTCGATCTCAAGCGACTTGCCCATGATCCGCGGCGCGTTCACATAGTCCTGAATTAGTCGCCACATTCCAAGGAACAGCACAAGCCAACCGGCGTGAGAGTAACCGGATAGCACAGCCAGACCGAACACGGAGACAGCGGCGACAGCAGGCCCGACCACTGGAATAAACTCCAGGAACCCGGCGAGCGGCCCAAGGATGAAGGCGTACGGTACACGCATCAAGCTGAGCACCAGCGTGTAGGCGATCAGGGTCAGACCGGCAAGCAGTATCTGCGACCGGATGTAAGAACCCAGCATCACGTTTACATCCGCGAACAATCCATCGACGACCCTGCGATCATCTGCATCGGAGGCGAAGCTGGCGATGTCTCCCGCCATCTGCTGGCCCTGTTTCAGAAAGAACAGCGTCAGGATCGGAATGAGGATTAACCACCAGATATGGCTCACGGGTGCGGCTAGCTTCGACGCGAACGATCTTCCGTAGTCTAGGATGTCGTCCTTGTGAACGACCAGGAATCCCTGCACTTGCCCAACACGCGTCGCGCTCCAGCCGTGATTGCGTCCGAATGTCTGGATGAGTTCTCCGGAGGCAAGACGGTTCACCAATGACGGCAGTGAAGCCGCGAGACTACGCGCTTCATCCGTGATCTTTGGCACCACCAGGAAGCCCAGGGCCGTCAGGACGAGCGCCAGCAGCAAATATGTTGCTGCAATGGCCTTGCCGCGCCCTTTAAGTGGCCTCTCAAGCCGATTCACTACTGGAAGCAGAAAGTATGCAAACAGAATCGCAAACAGGAACAGCGTCAACGTCTCACGCGCAGCCCGAAAGAAGTACAGAATCAGCAGGTAGATCGTGGCAGTGTACAAAACCCGTGCTGTGGTCCAGTGCCACAGACGAAGCGGAAAAGGAGAGCGTGCGCTCTCCCTTTCTAGGCCGTTGCCTTCCACGATGCCGCGGTTAGCCCGCATTGTGGGCCACGTCACTGATTTTCTGCGCCACAGAACCCACGGCGTCCTGGACGGAGCCCTTCACCTTGTCAACGGTGCCGCTCGCCTGCGTCGCCCGCCCGTCGGCCGTCCCCGAGCCGACCTGGG
>CALMAP010000365.1:5672-8944 GCA_937859825.1 uncultured Terriglobus sp.
TCGAGTCGTCACCGGTCAACTTTCCGAAACCTTCCTTAACACTGCCTTTGACCGAATTACCTGCGCCGCTCAGACGCTTGCCGGTCCCCCAGGCTCCAGTACGGTCGGCTGCGGAGAGGCTAACATTCTGGTCGTTGAGCAACACATACACGGCGATGCCGATACCAGCACCGGTAAGCAGGAGAAGAAGAGTTTTCATAGAGCACACTTTCTATTTCGACTGTGCTCGGTAAGATGCGCCGGGTGCTCCTGACTACCGCTTTTGAGCGACAAAGCTCTCCGTCGGCGTAGAACTACGCTCGGCGCTAGAGCGGCAAGTCACCATCTTCTGCTGCCCTAGCCGCCGCACGCATCAGCTCCGGCCCATTGTTCCGCACGTTTCCGACCTTCGGATTGGCCTCGTACATCTCCATGGCTTCCGACTCGAAGGGACGCAGGAGGTCGAGCGGCAATCGTTCCGTCTCTTCCCGGTCCAGCCAGCGGTCGTAGTCTCTCGCGTGGAGGATTACCGGCATACGCGGGTGTATCGGGGCCATCAGCTCGTTCGCTTCCGTCGTCACGATGGCGAAGGACTGGAGCCAGTGCCCTTCCCGGTCTTTCCAGGCGTCCCACAAGCCCGCGAACGCGAAGGTGCCCCCACTGCTCAGTTCGAAGGCGTAGGGCTGCTTTGGCGGGCTTGCAAACTTGTTCCATTCGTAGAACGCCGAAACCGGCACCAGGCAGCGCCGCTTTTTCACCGGCTCGCGCCAAGTCTTCGCTTTGGTGATCGTCTCCGACCGCGCGTTGATCGTTGAGAGACCTTTCACGTCCGTCAGGTCCTTTGTGAAGAACGGCACCAGACCCCATCGTGCCAGGATCAGTTCGCGGTCGCCCGTCTCCTTGCTCTGCCGGATGATCGGCTGGTGTGTCGTCGGTGCCACGTTGTAGTCCGCGTCTGGCATCGGCAGCTCAGACGGGTTCGGTTTCGCTCGGAAGTGTTCTGCGATCTTTTGTTTGTCACTCCGGCGAACGTAGCGGCCACACATTGCAAACCCCTCTGATTCTAAGGTAAGTGTTGGTCGTGTAGGCTTCCGCGTATACAACGTGCTAGCAGCTTAGGTGCCTAGATTGCTAGTGGCCTAGAACGCTAGATGCGCCGACGCACATAACCAGTCACGTTCAGGGGTCGTATACCATCCGGCATTGGTGAATCGGACGGGGCGGATCATTCTTCTGAACGGAACATCGAGTTCTGGCAAGTCAACTCTTGCGCAAGCTCTTCGCCTCCAACTCGAACCTCAGTTCCATTTCTATGCTTCCGACCAGCTCGCCGATGAAGGATTCCGTCCGCTCGATACAGAAGTACGCTCTACCTGGCGGGAAACATGCTTCGATGGGTTTCACCGATCCCTACCTGCTCTTGCAAACGCAGGTCTGGATCTCCTGGTCGAGCACATTGTTGAAGAGGAGCACTGGGCAGACCAACTGCAAGCCTTGCTATCGCCCTTCGATGTGTTTTGGGTAGGCGTACATGCACCCATGGCTGAGATCGAACGCCGGGAGACAATGCGCGGCAATCGTCAGCAAGGGGAAGGCCTGTACCACCTGAAACACACCAGTTCTGCACCTACAACGTAGAAGTCGATACGACCAGGCCAATGTCTGAGAACGTCACAACCATCATCACCGCTTGGAATGCGCGCCCAACGCACGTGTCCTGAAAAGAAGGACTCTGAGAAGCTAGCCTTGTGGCATTAACGTCTGGGGTGGGCTTCCGCGTATCCAGCTCTTTACCCGTTCAGCGTTCTAGACTGCCAGCATTTTAGGTATCTAGCAGTTCGTATCGGGGAAGGCGCTGGCGCCCTTGCCCCGGCTCCCAGCCAGCACCGGCGATGAAGCTGCCGGCGCGGTCTTGGAGACTCCCCATCCCAGATGGGATGAGAGTGCTGCGATCAGTGGCAGACTGAATTCGCAGTTCAGTTCCTCGGGAGGCCTGGAATGAAGACAACTAAGTCGAAAGCGGTGAAAGATACAGGGAAAGGTGCCGTCATCGCCGCAGTGGGGATGGATCTGGGTGATCGTTATAGCCACTGGTGTGCCTTGTCCGCTGACGGCGAGATTGTTGAGCGGGGACGAGTGAAAACGACGGCCGAGGCCATCTTGGAGCGGGCAGCGAGTTGGGTTGGAATCCCCGTCGCGATTGAGAATGGAACCCACTCTGGCTGGGTCAGTCGAACTCTCGCATCTCGTGGCTGCGACGTCTGTGTTGCAAACCCGTCCCGCTGGCGTGGCACAGCACATTCGTCAAAGAACGACGCTAATGATGCGGAGGCTCTCGCTCGTGTGGTGCGGCTGGACCCAAAGCTGCTGTATCCGATCGTGCATCGCTCACAGCAACAGCAGGAAGACCTCTCTGTGATCCGTGTCCGAGCACAGCTCGTGAAGGCAAGAACGCTCCTGGTGAACACCGCAAGGGGCACCGTCAAGAGTCTCGGGGTACGCTTGCCGGCGACCGATGCAGAAGCCTTTCACACAAGCTGGTCCTCCGTGCCCGAGGCATTACGCGAAGCGCTACGGCCACTTTATGAATCGCTCGCCAAGATCACTGAGCAGGTACGCATCCTGGATCGGCAGATCGACAAGCTATCCAAAGAGCGTTATCAGGCCACCAACGTGCTTCGCAGCGTGCCAGGAGTTGGACCGATCACCGCGTTGACCTATGTCTTGACGGTGGGTCATACAGCTCGCTTCGAATCAAGCCGGGAAGTCGGTGCATATCTAGGTTTACGACCGCGACAACGACAGAGTGGATCGCGCAATCCAGAACTTGGCATAGCCAAGAACGGCGACCGGTATCTGCGCAGCCTGCTTGTTGAATGCGCTCACTACGTTCTAAGCCGTGCTCCTGATTCGGCGTTGAAGCGCTGGGGAATGGCACTGGCGCAAAGCGGTCCGCCTGCCAAGCGGCGAGCTCTGGTAGCGGTGGCTCGAAAACTCGCGGTGCTGCTGCATTTCTTGTGGAGTAACGGTGAACTGTATTGCCCGTTCCCAAATGAAATCACAGCGGTTGCGGCGTGACACTAGACGCTGCCTGGTAGCTCAACCTTTATGACGATGTGTGGCGACTGCGTTCCCCCGTTCGGTCTTCTAGGCCGTAACCCAGCTTGCAGCGCCAGACAAAGATTTGGGAGACGCACCCCATTCTGCACCCAGTCACCGACTGAATCGAGTGCGCATGGAAGCGGGTCAGCAACTCTCAGATCTTGACAAACGGCAGCACTCTCATGGAAACG
>CALMAP010000365.1:8954-20932 GCA_937859825.1 uncultured Terriglobus sp.
CTTCTTCCCTGCTCTAAGGTTCTGTTTCTAAAAGCCATCAGAGGGGGAAACCTCCCCTGCCTGCAGCCGGTCCGGTGAAACTGGCCCGTCTTCCGTCACCCTCTCAGCGGGGATACCCCGCAACGCCTGTACGCTGTCGAACACTTCCCGTAAGCGGGCGAGTCTCACGTAGCTAGCCGTCAAGAGCGCCTCCGTAACGCAGTGACTCGACCACCAATTGGGGACTTGCGCCTTGACGGTTCAGCAGTGATGCAGACGTCCAGTGGGGAGTAGCACCACCGCATTAGGGGTGAGTGCCGGTACAGGCGTGACGAGGGCATCGCAATCATTACACCAGGAGGAATCATTGGAATACTTCGTCGGGATCGACTGGGGAACGCAGATCCACCGAGTTGCCGTGCTGGATGGAAACGGGCGCGTGATCGAACAATTCAACGCAGACCACAGCGGCGAGGGTCTCGTAAATCTGGTCAAGAGGCTCAAACAACGTGCAGCGTGTGAGCCAGCTCTGGTCGCCATCGGCATTGAGGTCGCCTGGGGCGCACTTGTGGAAACCCTTCTCGAAGCAGGCTTTGCCGTGTTTTCGATCAATCCCAAACAGGTAGACCGCTTTCGTGACCGGTTCACCGTTGCCGGAGCGAAGGACGATGCCAGGGATGCTCTGGTCCTGGCCAGCTCGCTCTATACCGATAGGCAGAGCTACAGGCGAGTGGAGATCGACTCCCCTGACGTGATTCGGCTTCGAGAGCTTTCTCGTTTCGAAGACGAGCTCAAGATCGAGCTCAGGCGCGTCACCAACCGGTTGTGGCAGCAACTTCACCGCTACTACCCGCAAATGCTGGCCATCAGCCCAGCTGCGGACGACCGGCTCATGTGGGACTTGCTGGAGGCCGCGCCTACGCCTGCGGAAGGTGCAAGGATGAGTTCCCTTCGCGTCAAGCGCATCCTAAAGGCAAACCGGATTCGTAAACATTCAGCCGATGACGTGCTCCTTGCGTTGAGAACTATGCCGTTGGTCCTGGCTCCGGGTGGAGCCGAAGCAGCCAGTGAGCATGTTCTGTTCCTTCTTCCCCAGTTGAAGCTGCTGGAGGAGCAGGTCCGGGAAGTCGGCAACCGCATCAAGCGTCTTCTAAGCGCGATGGTTGAGAAGACCGCAGGAGCAGGCCAGCCGCCTTGTGACGCCGGTCTGATCCTGTCGATTCCTGGCGTCGGCCCTGCCGTTGCCGCCACTCTGCTGACAGAAGCCTCCAGGCCAATCCGCGAGCGAGACTACGAGTCCTTGCGCTGCTATGCCGGCACAGCCCCAGTGACCAAGCAGAGCGGCAAAAGGAAGACCGTCGGTATGCGTCAGGCTTGCAGCCCTCGCCTGCGAAACGCGGTGTTTTACTGGGCGACAAGCAGTCTCTGTTGTGACAGCAGGAGCCGAAAGCATTATGACGCACTGCGGGCAGCGGGCCACCAGCATCCCCGCGCGCTACGCGGGTTGGCAGACCGGCTGCTAGGCGTTCTGATCGCTTTGCTGAAGACGCAGGAAATCTTTGATCGAGCGAAACGAGACGGCGCCTTCGCTAAGAACCCCTTGGTCGTCGCTTCGGCATAAGGGCAAGGCCCCTTGGCGGTTGTCAGTCACGCTAGATCACTCTGACAAACCGGCTATCAGGACCTATCTGTCGTGCTCAGTCTTGAGGCGTTCCTGCCAGAGCTTCGGCTTTCCTCATCAACCTCTTGAGTTCTTCGATACCGCTCTCGGTGACAGGTAGCTTCACCATTGATGCTTCGTCTCGAAGCGCCTCAAGTTCGTCTCGAAGCGCCTCAAGTTCTGGATCTTCGATTCGCACACTGATGAAGTCATCCCAGTCCCATTCGCCACCAGAATCTCTGGTGAAGTCACGAATGTATCCGGCGACCTCTTCAGCGGACCGCTTCTTGTATTGACCGATGCCGAACAATCTAAGAAACAGAATGACGGGTACAGCGATCGGAAGTAGTACGAACGCCTTCCAACCTGTGATGTGCCAATCGCTGCTTCGCCCAGGCATTTGCTATTGATCCTATCGAATGTATTCGTCAGGAGAAGGGTTACTTGCCTTCGTCCGTGCCGCAAGGGTAGCCTCAGCTGAAGAGAACAAGTCCTTTCTCCAAGAAAGCAGGAGCTGCTGCTTGTAGTTCTTAACTCATCTCGCCGCCGTGGTCGTGGGAATGTGGAAGACGCGAGTTTCATCAGCGTCTTCCAAGCGGATGTGCGAAGCGTGGAAAACGGCTTAATCGTTTTCCACGCTTTGCATGGCCGCGCCATTTCCATGACCAGTTTGCTTGCCTAAAGCGTGGGGAGTCCCCAAACAACTTGACCTGCTGCCCCAAACCGGCCTAAAGGCCTGTACTGCACCGTCACTCGTGCACATTGGCCTTTCTGCATTGAATGCGCTAGTCTGTGTATCCGGGAGCGAAGGAAAGGCGAAGAGGGATGCCCATACAAGCAGCAGTTCTAAAACGCGAGATCGAGGCGAAGCTGGCCAGCCGCATCCCAGCCGCGCTGTCTCCCGTGCCCCAGCAAACTCCGCGCGTGCACTCGACCGGCAATGCCCGGATCGACAGCCTGCTCGGTGGCGGCCTGCCTCTTGGCTCCGTATGCGAACTGACCGGGCCGGAGGGCTCGGGACGCTCCTCCATTGCATTGTCAGTACTGGCAAGCGCATCGTGTGAGGGAGCGTGCGCGTACATCGACGTGAGCGACACCCTCTGGCCGCAGAGCGCGGCTGCAGCGGGCGTCGAGTTAAACAATCTGCTCTGGGTGCGCTTTGCGACCATTCAGCAGCCTCGGTCCCCTGCTAAATACGCCCCCTTACCCGTGGAACCAATGGAGGCAGTGAGTGTAAGCCAAAGACCCATCAGTGGAGGCTGCGGCACCTCCCATCTCCGAGGGGAGACGAAGGGTTTGGCTCCAGCCTTGGAGCAGATGCTGTTCTACAAGGAGGAGCGGCGCAAACGGAAGATGGAGGGCACACCCGGCCATCCCAATCAGCCGCTTGGTTTGCACACGGCCTCACAGGACCAGGTCGAGTGGGAACGCTGGAACCTGCGCAAGGTCGATGAAACCGATCCGTTGCGAGCGATGGACCGCCAGGCGGCAGAGGCGGCACGGCAGCGATCTGCTTCCCAAGCCCCCGCGGTGACTACGCGTGTTCAGGATTCCAAGCCGTGGGACAGGTTGGATCATGCGCTTCGCGCGACGGACCAGGTTCTGCAGTCGGGTGGGTTCCGGGTGGTAGTGCTTGACCTTGGCTCCGTCGAACCGAAAGAAGCGCTTCGCATTCCTTCGGCGACTTGGTTCCGTTACCGCCGCGCAGCGCAGGAGAGCGATGCCATCCTGCTGCTGCTGACGAAAGAGCCATGCGCTCGCTCCAGTGCGGCATGCGTCCTGGAGTGTTCGGCAGGTGAGCCGCCGAAGGTTCAGGGTGTGCTCACCACGGCACCGCGCCTTGCCGAAGTTGCCAGGCAGCGTACCGGTCCGACATTTGGCAAGAAGGCACCGGGACGGGCGACAGCATGGAACGCAGCACCGGCATGGATGCGAGTGGTGGGGAGCTGACGTGTCCTTCACCGCGATCCACATTCAGGAGTTCCCTATCGCCGCATGGCAGCGCAGTTTTCCTGAGCTGCGCTCCAGGCGATGCGTTGTGGTAGGCGGCATTCCGCCGCAGGAGAAGGTCGTTTCGCTGTGCCGAAGAGCCAAGGCCGCAGGTGTCGAACACGGCATGAGCAGAGTGCAGGCGGAAGCTGGTTCTGCCGCAGTGTTCCGCTCACGGGATGCCGAAGAGGAGAAAGCAGCATTTGCTATGGCAGTCGAAGTGGCTGAGCGCTTCTCTCCGAGAGTGGAAGTAATTGCGTCCCCTCATAACAACTACGCGGAAGCCCACTTGCCTGCGGCCGTTCTGCTGATCGACAGCTCCGGGACGGGAACGCTGTTCGGTTCGATTGAGAGTTACACGCAGCGGCTGTACCGGGAGCTTCGCGCAGCCGGCTTTCCAGTCGGAATCGGTGCTGCTCCCAATGCAGAAGCCGCGCTGCTCCACGCGCGCAGCACGGAGAAGGTCGTCTGTACCAACCGGAACAGCGTGCGTGGCAGGCTGGCGCGGCTCCCGGTGTCGCTGCTGCCCTGCGATGCAAGGACGCAGGCTGTCCTGCGCCGCTGGGGCATACGCACACTGGGCGAACTGGCGGCTCTTCCGGAGACCGCGCTCATCAGCCGTCTGGGCCAGCAGGGGCGCAGGCTGCAACTGCTCGCGCGAGGTGAGGCCGATCATCTGCTCGTACCGGAAGAAGCCGAGTTCACACTTTCCGAAACCGTAGCGCTCGACACGCCGTTGGAGTTGCTGGATTCCCTGCTCTTCGTTCTTTCGCCCATGTTGGAAGCGATCCTGCTTAAAGCGATGGAGCACGCCTATGCGCTGCGGTCCGTTCGCCTGACACTCGCGCTTGAAAGAGCAGAACCGCACTCCATTGAGGTACGCCCGGCAACACCGACTCAGAACCGCGAAATTCTGTTGAAGCTGCTCAACCTCGAGTTGCAAGCACATCCGCCGCAGAGCGGGATCGTGAGCGTCACGCTCGAGGCCGAACCCACACAGCCGCAGACCGCTCAACGTGGCTTGTTCCAGGCGCAGTTTCCGGAACCCGACAAGTTGGAACTGCTTCTGGCACGGCTTCGCTCGATCGCCGGGGAACACAACGTGGGTTCGCCGAAGTTACAGAACCGGCATGGAGAAGATGCATTCACCATGGTCCCGTTCCGGCCCAGCCTGCAGGCTGCTCCAGAGAAAGAGCCGCTACCATCACGGCTTGCCCTCCGTATGTTTCGGCCACCGCAGAGCGTTCGTGTGACCTGCTGGAGCGACCAGCCACGGGTGATGTTCTGGCAAGGTGCAAGGCTCGTGCTCAGCATGTGCGCGGGGCCGTGGCACGCAAGCGGAAATTGGTGGAACGGTGAAGCCTGGGATCACGACCTCTGGGATGTCGTTATCTCTCAACCTGTCCAGGCATTGCGGCTGCGCCAAGAGCACACTTCCAAGGCCTGGTCGGTCGTGGGGATGTATGACTGAGCGCTACGTTGAACTGCATGCTCGGTCAGCGTTCAGCTTTCTGGAGGGCGCTTCCCTACCGGAGGCCATGACCCAGCAGGCCGCCAACCTGGAGCTGCCTGGCCTCGCCATCCTCGACCGTGACGGTTTGTATGGTTCGCCGCGGCTGTACATGACTGCCCAGAAGCTCGGCTTGCGCTCGCACATTGGGGCCGAAGTCTCAGTCGATAGCTTTGGCCACCAGGTCCTTCCACCCGCATGGCAGCCGCATACGGTTCCAAAGCGGCAGGTACGGCTCTCCGTCCTTTGCGAATCGCAGAAGGGTTACCGGAATCTCTCCCTGCTCATCTCCGGATACAAACTCGCCCAGCATACGAAGGGCGACGGCGTAGCCTCGTTTCGCAAAGTACAGGAGCATGCGGAAGGACTGGTGTGCATGACAGGTGGCGACGAAGGCCCGCTTGCTTCTGCGCTCGAGAGTGGCGGCATGGACGAAGGACGAACTGTTCTGAGACGACTGGTGCAGATATTCGGGACGAAGAACGTCTACGTCGAACTGCAACGACACGGTATCTGTGAACAGGAGGCACGTAACCAGGCGCTGATCTCACTCGCCCGGGAGTTCCACTTGCCCTTACTTGCAACCAACGGCGTTGCGATGGCCACGGACTTCGAGCGCGAAATCCTCGACGTGCTCACCACCATCCGGCACGGCTGCTCGCTCGATGAGGCAGGCCTGCTGCTGCAGCAGAACAATAAGCGGCACATGCGTTCCGCGAATGAGATGGGCCGTCTCTTTCGCGATGTGCCAGAAGCAATTGCCAACACTGCGGAGTTGTCGGACCGGCTCACCTTCGAGATGAAGGACATGGGTTATGAGTTCCCGCTCTATCCGATTCCGGAAGGCGATGACATGGACAGCTTTCTTCGCAAGCGCACCTTCGACGGTGTGGCACGGCGGTATGGCTGCAAGACCAGCGCAAGCCTGCGTGGGAAGGCCAAAAGGCAGGTCGAGAAAGAACTCGCACTCATTGCCAAGCTGAAGCTGGCCGGATACTTCCTCATCGTCTGGGACATCGTCGAGTTCTGCCGCAGGAACGGCATCCTCGTACAGGGACGCGGCTCCGCCGCCAACTCTGCGGTTTGTTATGCGCTCGGCATCACGGCAGTTGATCCGGTCGGCATGGAACTGCTCTTCGAACGCTTTCTTTCCGAAGTACGTGGCGAGTGGCCCGACATCGACCTGGACCTGCCTTCCGGCGACGACCGTGAACGTGCCATCCAATATGTTTATGACCGCTACGGCCAGCTTGGCGCGGCCATGTGTGCCAATGTCATCACCTATCGCGGCCGTTCCGCAGCACGAGAAGTCGGCAAGTCCCTCGGCTTCGACGCCGACATGCAAACCCGGCTTACTCGGCTGGTGGGCTCCTTCGAATGGAAGGGACCGACCGACACCATGGCCCACCACTTCCAGCAGGCTGGCTTCGACCTCAACCATCCCCGCATCGCGAAGTACCTGGAGCTCTCCATCCGCATGCTCGATCTGCCCCGGCACCTGGGCCAGCACTCGGGTGGCATGATCGTCGCGCAGGGACAGCTCGCCTCCGTTGTACCGATCGAACCTGCCTCGATGCCAAGCCGCAACGTCGTCCAGTGGGACAAGGAAGACTGCGCCGACATGGGCCTCATCAAGGTCGACTTACTCGGTCTCGGCATGATGGCTGTGCTGAAGGACTGCGTCGAACTTATTCCAAAGCACTACGGTAGGAAGATCGACATCGCCCAGATTCCGCACGACGATTCCAAAGTCTACGAGTCGCTTCGCCGTGCCGATACGATCGGTCTCTTCCAGGTAGAAAGCCGTGCGCAGATGGCTTCCCTGCCTCGTAATAACCCCGACAAGTTCTACGACCTTGTTGTGCAGGTCGCCATCATCCGCCCCGGCCCAATCGTTGGGCAGATGATGAACCCCTACATGGAGCGGCGGCAGGGGCGGCAGCAGATCGAGTACCCACACGATCTGCTCGAACCGGTGTTGCACCGCACACTCGGCGTGCCGCTTTTCCAGGAGCAGTTGTTGCGCATGGCGATGGTCATCGCCAACTTCACAGGTGGTGAAGCGGAGGAGTTGCGCCGCGCTCTCGGCAGCCGACGCTCCGCAGACAAGATGAAAGCTCTGGAGATCAAGCTTCGTGCCGGTATGGACGCCAACAAGGTCAGCCTGAAAGCTCAGGAAGAAATCATCCTTGCCATCAGCTCCTTCGCGCTCTACGGCTTTCCGGAAAGCCACGCCGCCAGCTTCGCCCTGATTGCGTACGCATCGGCATGGCTCAAGTTCCACTACCTTCCTGTGTTCACGGCTGCCATCCTCAACAACCAGCCGATGGGCTTCTACTCGGCTGCTGTTCTGGTGAAGGACGCACAGAGGCACGGCCTGCGCATCAAGCCGGTGGACATCCTGCGTTCCGATTGGAACTGCATCCTCGAACGCGAACCGGATCAGTCCTGGTCGCTTCGCCTTGGCCTGCGTTACGTGCGTGGACTGAGTGCAAAGGTAGCCATGGAAATCCAGCGTGTCCGTGCCATGCGGCCATTCGGCTCCATCGAAGAACTCGCGCGTAGAGTTCCGTCGCTCTCTCAGGCTGATCTCTCCACCCTCGCTGAAACGGGTGCCTTGAACCCACTGGGCGAGAAGGTCCGCCGCCGCGATGCGCTCTGGCAGGTGGAACGTGCCGGACGGCAGGCCGGCCCTTTGCTTGCGGAACTGGACGGCGATGAAGAAGAGGACTCACCGCTTGATGCAATGACGCCCGAAGAACGTATGGTCGCCGACTACGCCGGGACCGGTGTCACCGTGGGCCGCCATCCCATGTGGCATTGCCGGGCACGGCTTCACAGCATGAGCGTCTTCCGCGCCAAGGACCTAAGGCTCGTCCGTCATGGTGCGAAGGCCCGCATCGCAGGCCAGGTGATCGCACGGCAGCGGCCAGGCACCGCCCACGGCTTCATTTTTCTTAGCCTTGAAGACGAGACCGGCATCGCCAACGCCATCGTCGATCCCGACCTCTATGAGGCCAATCGGAATCTCGTCACCTACGCCAAGTTCCTGCTGGTCGAAGGCACGCTGCAGAACATCGACAAGGTCATTCATCTTCGTGCGAAGCACATCGAGGAACTCACCGTCACCGCCGCACCCATGGAGTCCCATGACTTCCACTAGGCTGCCGTCAGTGAACCCATGACCTCACCCGGTAACAAGCGGCCGCCGGAGGACTGGTGGCTGGAGAACGCCTGCCGTATCGCGGCGTTCCGCTTGCGGCAGCAGAGATACATCAGTGCCAACACGGTTCCGATTCGCGAGCAGGTACGGGACTCGGTCGAGTTCGTCCGCATCGTCTGGGAAGAGATCGAACGTCACTTGCAGGAGGATGAGTCGTGTTGAAGTCCAGCCGCGGCAATCGGCTCAGCAGTACGTGGACCTGCCCGCATTGCAGCACAGAGATCGACGCGCGGACCTTTCGGCTGGACCCTACAGACGCTGCAAAGCTGGTTTGCGCGAACGCTGCATGTAACCGCAGCTTTGCATGGAAAAGCCAGAACAAAGGGAAGCTTTGGCCGGAACAACGTGCCTATAGTGTTCTCCGCTGACAGATACCCCTCACAACGACTCGCACATAGCGCACAGGAGATCACGATGACACCACACGTCGGCTTACTACTCTTCACCGGAACACTTTGCCTGGTAGCTCTCTCGACAGTGCTGCTGAAACAGCGCACGCTATCGCGCCCGCACTTGCGGTCCAAAGCAGCTTACGGACGGATTGCCCTGCAGGCTTCAAGCGCTGCTGAAGATGCCACAGTCTCTTTGTGGATGAGAGTGGCCGTGTCACTCATCATCCTGGCAAGCGCTCTTTTCCTCATCCTCTCCAGGCACTACGACTCGGACCAGCAGAAATGGGCATTTGGCGTCGTCGGCATCGTCCTTGGCTACTGGTTCAAGGGCTGAGCGTCAATCCGCACCGCCGTTCCTCTCCCGGATCACGAATTCAAGTGCTTCCCTGTAGTTCATGCCTCCATGCTTTGCGCGAGACATTTGTATTTCGTAGAAGTCCCGGTCCTTTTCGGCCGGGCAGGCCAGCGTCTCCAGCCGCTTGATCCTCCGCATGAACTCGGCAGGCATTTCTGAGAGATCGACATTGTTCATCATTGTTCTCGCAACATAGCAGAGCGAACCTTGTCCAGAAGGATGGGAGTGTGCAAGAATTCCGTGCACTCATGAGCCACACCGTGTAGATTGGCGTCACCCTGTCTCACTCGTCCGGAGATCCCATGAAACTCTATCGCGTCCTCGCAACGCTCTCGCTTCCTTTCTTTCTCGCCGGTGTTTCCATGGCTGCGCGACATAGCAGCGGCTCCCGTACCTACTACGGTGGCTCCCACCATACGGAGTCACACGGCGGCACTTATCGCGGCGGCTCCGGTTCCAGTCACAAGGGTGGCCACTACACCAGTCCAACCGGTTCTCACAGCTACGGTCGTCACAGGTAGCCCGATCGCCCTGTACATTGAACTCGGCCCTGACAACGTAATACCAATCCTCTACCAATCCTCTCCCGTAGGTGTCTTCCATGAAATTCGCGCTATGGCTCGGGGCGTTCGCTACCGTGGCAGCAATCTCTCTCAGTGCATCCGGCCAGGCCCCCTCCGGCTCGACCGGTCAATGCAAGGACGGCACCTACACTGCAGCAACCCACAAAGCCGGTGCCTGCAGCGGTCACAAGGGAGTCGGCACCTGGTACGCCGCCGATGGTGCAGCAGCACCGTCACCGGCGAAGAGCACACCGGCCACGAGCGCGCCCCAGTCGTCTCCCTACCCGGGAGCCTCACCTGCTCCTACCCCGTCGCAGAAGTCTGCTCCGGCGAATGCACCGGAAGCGGCTGCACGTCCACAAGCGGCCGGTGGTGGGCCCGGCATGGTTTGGGTGAACACGGCGAGCAAGGTCTACCACTGTCAGGGTGCCCGCTTCTACGGGACCACCAAGAACGGCAAGTACCTGTCCGAGTCGGCCGCGGTTGCGGAAGGCGACCGCCCGGACCACGGAAAGTCCTGCTCGAAGTAAAAGCGAGGTCGTCTCCAACAGGGGCGTGCCGCGTCGGCACGCTCTTCTATTTGTAAGGAAGAGATTTGCTATCGTGCATCATGCTTGCTCTTGCGCTGGGACTCGCGCTTCAGACGGTGACGCCCACTGACTTCACGAAAGGCTCACACCTTTTCGGTTCCTGCCAGTCGGCAGTCCGCATGATGGACAATCCTTCCGCGCAACAAACCAAGACAGAGATGCCGGGAAGCACCTACTGCCTGGGATACGTGGGCGGGTACATCGATGGCCTGAACAGGTTGAAGGACGCAGTCTGCGTCCGGGATGCCACCCTCAACACCATCGTTCGGGTCTACGTTGCTTACATGCAGAAGAACCCGAAGCTTATGGATGAGGGCAAAGCCCTTGGCTTGCTTCTTGCGCTTACGGACGCTTATGCGTGTCCGAAGTAGGAATTCTGCCTTTTTGAACGGAAGCCAGTTGCCCCATCGCCTTCACCGCTTCGAGCCGCGCGGATCTCAACTCCCGAACGGAATCCTCTTTGGGTAGGAACTCCATGCAGATGTAGCGGTCGTACTTCAGCTCTGCGAGCTTGCGGTAGATATTGGCATAGTTGATTTCGCCACTGCAGGGAAAGTGCCGACCGGGAACGTCCGCAATATGCACCAGTCCGACCAGGTCGATGTTGCTCTCGAGCGTCTCGATCAAGTTCCCGGCCTGCCGCTGCTCATGGTAGAAGTCGTGCAGCACCTTGACTCGCGGGCTGCCAACGGCCCGAACGATTTCAAACGCTTCCGCGACGCTAGGCACCGCTTCCTTCTGGTGCTCGAGGAGATTTTTTTTTTAAAGGACGATTTCCGATATGTTCTTTTTAGTTGTGTTCGGCAGCGTACTTAAGCGTGTCGACGATAGCGGCGCGTTGTTGTTCCGGCGTCTGACCGGGAACGCGGGTGTAGGCCGTATAGATGAACTGAGAGCAACCCAGTTCCTTTGCTCCAGGAACAGCTTTCAAAAGATCGTCGCGTAGGGCGTCACGCTTCGAGCGGTGTGCAAGCGCATTGCGTCCCGGCACCGCACTGTCGATGGACATACCGAGAGCATGCTTCTTCGCGAGATTCCGCTTCCATTCCAGCGATGTCCACTGGAGATATTCATTCCCGATCTCGGCGCTTCGGTAGCCGGCGTCCGCTACCATCTGCATCTTCTGCTCGAAGCCAAGATCCTTCTGAAGTATCCAAAGCATCACGGAGAAATCCAGCCCGGCATGATCTTGGCCCTGCGTCACAACTGGGTTAACGATTTCGTTAGGTAGAAGCGATGCGATACCTGCCCCCAACGAGAGCTTGTGAAAACTTCGGCGATTCATCGGTGCTCCACTGACAAGATAACTCGCATAGTAAGGGTGTGCGCCTGACTATCGGCTAGGTATTAGCCACGCTCCTTCGTAGCTGGCCTCTCCACACGTTTCCGCTTAGCCCACCGCGATTCTGTGCAGCCGCGATGCGTGCCTTGTCTTCCGCACTCATCGGAGCCGAATCCTTGTGATTGCAGTCATTGCAGATTTCCTCCTACTGATCCATTCTTTGCTGGTCCAATGTCGGCCAGAAGAGTACGTTCCTGTTGCAGTTGTGAGATCTGTAAGTCGATTGCCTGAACGATTGCTCAACTATCAAGAAGCGGGCATAACTGCTGATATTAGGGAAAGAAGTTTCTTCCCTGCTTGCAGCCGGCATAGAACCGCCGTCTTCCAGCACCCATCTCAGCGGGCTGTTCCCTCCCGCAACGCCCTCCCTTATAG
>CALMAP010000366.1:0-2306 GCA_937859825.1 uncultured Terriglobus sp.
TTTCCGCGCGCCCAACTGGGGCGCCTTAAAAAATTATTGTTTAAAGATCATGGGCTTTTTCTTTGTTTTTACTTCATGGTGGCCCCGGTTACCCGAATGGGGTAAGGAATGGGTGGGCCGCCGGGCTTCCGCCAGATCTGCAGGGTATAGTTTCCCGGCGAGACGTTCTGGAAGAAGTACATGCCGGAAGCATCGCTTTGCACCGCAAATGAGCGTTTGTTCTGGCCGTCTAGCAGGGTAACGGATACGCCGCCTGCCGGAATCTGCCTGTTTGCCACTGTTTGCAAAAGTTTGCCACGGACAGTTGCCGCCGATGCGCAAAGGCAAGGCACGAATGTCGCCAGAAGAATGCCACGGAATGGCCGCCTCATTGCGGACCTCCTGCTGACGCGTTCGCCGGGAGTTGAACGACCGGCAAGCTGTCATTGTAAGAAGATGTCGGGGTAAGAACTACGTTTGAAACCCTTACAATGTGGTGCTTTGTATCCCAGTCGATCCTGGGTTTCGATGTCTTAGGCCGGCTCGGATCAAGGTCTACGTAGGCCTCCTGGTTTCCGCGCTGAATGTGAATCACCGGATATTCCGTATTGCCTGTGCCGGGCCTGGTGTACACGTACATGTGAAAGTCGCTGCCGCCCGCATCCTGCATCCAGCCTGGGTGGGTCGAAAAATCACTTTCCGAGATTGGTCCCAGGTCTTTGTTGTTCATGCCGGTGATGTTGCTTCCTTTGACCTCCCAAACCTCGAAGCCCTGAGGGGGTGGCTTGACCTGATGATAGGCAGAAAAAATCAAGAGGACCACGATGAAGTAACCTGCGAACGCGCCGCCCAGTTTAATGTTGAGGCCCTGCCAGGGTCCGTCTACGCTCGCGGAGGAACTTGGAAGCACTCGAAAGAGCAGATAAGCGGGCACCAGAGGCAGAAGGATCATGGTGCACATGAGCAGGAACATCAACTTGGCGGGATCTTCTAAAACGCCCATATTGAACTCCGAAGCACTTCTGCGAAACATCCGGACTGCGCGAAGACAGGCCAGTTCCGCTGTGGAAGAAAGCTGGTTAGGGAGGCGAGATGAGTGTACCTCTGCATCGACTGCAGTCAAGCAAAATCTGAGTGTCGTCTGCGTGGCGTCTTCGTCGCCGCACGGAAGCTGTCAAATCCCGCTTCAGCATTGACGATGCTTAATCGTGCTCCACGATTTGAGGATGGCGACGCAACCACCAGCAAGGCTCCTTGAGCGGTCCGGCACCTGGTAAAGGGAAGAGCGATCGACTGCAGACCACAGTCGTTACCCCGTCAGAGTAGTACTCCTCTTTGTTGCCTTTTAACGACGCGATGCTGACATGAGAAATCTCAACTGCGCTGAAACCGGTGCCGTAAGCAAGGCGAATGCGCCAAACCGCCCAGTCTGCGGCATACAAAAAACCCATCAGAAGCAACAGTCCAGAGAAGGTTCGCAGGGTGGCACGCAGCATTCTTAACAAATATCACCGCAATTCCCGCGAACTTCCTTATGCTTGGAAGAATGCAGCCGATGACATCCAAGCCAGTGCGAATCATCGGACTCACGAACGACGGAAGACTCCTGCTGTCTGCCATTGCCGCGTCGGCGATGCTGGTGCATGTTTCGATCGCACAGCACGTGCAAATTCTCTGGAGCGAGCCGGCGACATACCTCTCGCTGTTTCAGCACAAATGCGGCGTTGCGCTGGTGGGGTGCTCGTTGTGGCTATTGTTAGAGCTGCTCGGTGTCTTCGATACCGACAGCAACAAGCGTGACAGCTATCCCGGTCGACCCGGCCGGACTGGCCGTCGAGTGGTCTTCGGCAGCCGCGTTCTTCGGTAGCTGCTTCTCAGGGGTTCGTCGGGAGACACAACCTCTACCGCCTTGTAGCTGCCGCCAAAAGAGAAAGTTACGGAAGAGAGAGGCGGTCCATGTCCGCTGGAAGAGCAAAGAGCAAAAAAATGGCCTCCGAGCGTGGCTCGGAGGCTCTTCTCCCAGGTCTGTGTTCTGAAGTAACTATCAGTTACGAAAGCGCTTTCGGTAATACCACGAAGGTGTTATACCCAGACGCTTCTGTTGCAGGCGCTGCTACCAATCCAGAACACGTTCTGTTGCGTTCTGTGTTTCTGCTCGTCGTTGCCCGGGCATGTTCAGGGGCCGTGTTGCTGCCGTATCATCAGCGCAATGACTTTCTGGCAAACCTACCTGTTTCGTCCGGCCGCGGCCACTGCGCTCCTTGTGGGCCTGTCCCTCGCCGCGACCCGCACCAGTGGCGCGCAAATTGCGGTTGAGACCAAGACCC
>CALMAP010000366.1:2316-4707 GCA_937859825.1 uncultured Terriglobus sp.
CACCCCCCCCCCCACCCCCCTCCCGCTCCTGGCCCACCACCACGACTCCATCCCGAACATCGCCTTCTACACCTTCTACAAGGTAGGTTCGCGCAACGAACATGAAGGAATCACGGGGCTCTCGCACTTCTTTGAGCACATGATGTTCAACGGCGCGAAGAAGTACGGCAAGGGCGAGTTCGATGCCGCGCTGGACAACGCGGGTGGCACCAACAATGCCTACACCACGCAGGATGATACGGTGTACCAGGACTGGACGCCTGCCTCGGCACTGGAACTCGTGATGGACGCCGAGGCCGATCGCATCGAGAACCTCGCCTTCATCCCGGACGTGGTGAAGTCCGAGCGACAGGTGGTCTACTCCGAGCGGCGTCTGCGGACGGACAACAGCAATCCCGGTACCCTGCAGGAGTCGCTGAACGCCGCCGCGTTTGAAAGCTCTCCTTATCATTGGCCCGTGGTCGGCTGGCCGTCAGATATCGAGACCTGGACCATCGACGATCTCAAGAGTTACCACGCGATGGGTTACTCGCCAAAGAACGCCACGGTGGTCGTGGTTGGGAACGTGAAGGCGGCTGACGTCTTCCGTTTGGCCGAAAAATACTTCGCGCCGATTCCCGCGCCCGCGCCACCGCCGCCCGTTCGCACGAAGGAGATGCCACAGACCGGCGAGCGCCGCGTTCTGGTGCATAAGCCCGCGCAGTTACCGCTGCAAATGATTGCGTATCACACGGTCGATACCAAGAACCCTGACATTTATCCGCTCTTCGTCGTCGATGCACTGTTGACCACCGGCCAGAGTTCCCGGCACTACCGCGCGCTTGTGGACGGCCAGCTTGCCCTGAGTGTGGGTTCCAATCAGGATGAATCACTCGACCCGAACCTGTTCACGATCACGCAGCAGCCGCGTGCGGGTGTCGCGCCTGAAAAAGTCGAATCGGCCATCTACGCCGAGGTCGACAAGTTGTGCGCTACGCCGCTGGAGGACAAGGAACTGACCAAGGCCAAAAACCAAATCCTCGCGCAGCACTATCGCGACCTGCAGACAATCGCAGGCCGCGCACAGGAGATCGGTCAGGCTGAGGTGTTTTACGGCGGCTGGCAGCAGGTGAACGATTTTGAAAAGAAGATCGTCGCGGTCACGGCGGCAGACGTGCAGCGCGTCGTGGCAAAGTACCTGACCGCGAACAATCGCACAGTGGCCACGCTGGTTCCGGACGCATCGGCGGTTGCGCCAGCCGCGGCGGCGGAGGGAACCGAATGATCTGCATACACGAGACCAGAAAGAGTTGTATGAAGAACCTCCGTCTTGCAACACCGTTTCTTGCCTGCGGACTGGTATTCAGCGCCGCTGCCACGCTGCCTGCGCAGACAGCTTCGGCAAAGATCGTTCCGGCCCCGCCCAAGCCATACGTCCTTCCCGCTTACGAGCGGTTCGTCGCGCCGAACGGCATGACCGTCCTTCTGCTTGAGAAGCACGAAGTTCCGCTGATCTCGATGGACCTGATGCTTCGCTCCGGCTCTGTGGCCGACCCGGCAGGCAAGGCGGGGACCGCTTCCCTCACCGCATCGCTTCTGCGCAAAGGCACGCAGACCCGCTCCGCCGAGGCGTTCTCCACCGACATCGATACCATTGGCATGGTCTACGGCGCAGGCGTGACGCTTGACGGTACAAGCATCTCAACCAACTTCCTGAAGAAGGACCTTGCCACCGCGCTGCCCCTCTACGCCGACGTGGTGCTGCACCCCACCTTTCCCGAAGCGGAGTTCACCAAGCTACTCGCGCAGTACCAGGATTCCGTCCGCTCCAGCAAAGACAATCCGCAGCGCGTGCTGGGTACTTACTTCCGTGCCTTCCTTTACGGCGACAATCTCTACGGCCGCTCCAGCAGCGGGGATGAGCTCTCGCTCAAGAACGTGACGCGCGAAGATGTACTCGCCTTTTACAAGACGCACTACACTCCCGCGAATGCGATCCTTGCGGTTGCGGGTGACTTCGATGCTGCGGCATTGAAGGCTGCGCTGCTGCAAAATTTCGGGCCGTGGCAGGGTAAGGCGCCAGCAACGGTGCCGCTCAAGGCACTTTCGCCACAGAAGGGCCGCCGCCTTCTGCTGGTCGACAAGCCGGATGCGACACAGACCTACTACGCCATTGGCAACGTTGGCATCAGCGCCACCGATCCTGCGCGTGGCGAGATCGATGTGGTGAATGAGCTCTTCGGCGGCCGCTTCACGTCGCTGCTCAACACTGAGCTTCGTATTAAAACGGGCTACACCTACGGCGCGAGCTCCAGCTTCGTGGAGGGCCGTGTTCCGGGCCCGTTTCTGATCGGCACCTTTACGCGCAATGCGACCACCGGCAGGCGCTCGACAAGACCGTTGACGTGCTCG
>CALMAP010000367.1:0-5700 GCA_937859825.1 uncultured Terriglobus sp.
AAACAGCCCTAGTCGGTGGCTCGCTGTTGGCAAGTCCGTACATCCTGTACCAGATCTGGCTGTTTATCTCGCCGGGCATGTACGCGAATGAGAAGAAGTATGTGTGGCCATTTATGTCCGCGACCATCGGGCTGTTTCTGGCAGGTGCATGGTTCGGCTACCGGTATGTGCTCACGAGCGCGATCAAGGTACTGGTGGTCGACCTGGGCAAGGACTTCAACTCCATGCTCACGATCGAGGATTACACCGGCTTCTTCATGTCGATCATCCTCGGCCTGGGTATCTCGTTTGAACTGCCGATCCTGATCTTCTTTCTCGCGCTCTTCGGCATCGTGGACGCACGGTTCCTGGTCAAGAACGTACGTTACGCCATCCTGATCATCTTTATTGTGGCGGCAATTATCTGTCCGTCGCCTGATCCCATCGCCATGTGCCTGTTTGCCGCACCAATGCTGGGCCTCTATGCGCTAAGTGTGCTGGTGGCGTACCTGGTTCACCCCGCACGCAAAAAGCCCAAGACCATCGCTGCCACTTAAGCGACCGGAAGTACCCTGGGGTACCGACATATTGCTGGGCTGTATTTCGCAGTCTTTGCGGTGATTGAAAGGGCACGGCTTCAGCCGTGCCGCAAGCTTCGGGCTTTGGCGAACACGCGCAGCTCAAAACACCTTAGAGGAAGAGACCCGGTTCCGCGCGGTTCTATACGTGGCATGTCTGGCCGCGTGATGGCAGGGGGAACATATTTCCGGAGTGGCTGCCAGGAACAGCCTCGCTCTGCACGGGGTTAGTGGCAGTCTTCTTCGATCATGCCGTGACCGCGCTGTCGAACTGTCCGCTTGTATGGCACGGCTGAAGCCGTGCCCTTTCAAAGTACCCAGCAAGAAGTCGAAGCGCCCCCAGGGCGAGAAACCGCATCTTTGGTGTGGGAGGGCTGCCCAAACATGCCGGAAGCGCAGATCATTCACTGGATCGTCTTCCACGTTCTGCTGGCCTGCCTGCTGGGTGTGGAGTTCCTGTTGCTGCGCAAGCAGACTCCAGCACGGAGTTACATCGCCACGGCCATGTGGCTTGTTGGCGCACTGGCATTTACCGCATACGTTTACCTCACCCTCGACAACCAGCTTGGCACACAGTTCATTGCCGGGTATGCGCTGGAAGAGTCGCTTTCCATCGACAACCTGTTCGTCTTCCTTCTGCTTTTCAAAAGCCTTGGCATTGAGCGCGATAAGCAGAGGCGGGTGCTCTTCTGGGGCATTCTAGGCGCAGTCGTAATGCGTGCCGCTTTTATCGTCGCGGGCGTGGCACTGCTGCGCCGCTTCGAGTGGATTACGTATATCTTCGCCATCTTGCTGCTCGTTGCCGCAGTGCGGCTGGTGCTTCCGCAGAAGCATGGAGCAGAACAGAAGCCTGCGTGGCAGAAGTGGCTTGAGTCGAAGACATCGTTTTCCAGCAGCCAGGAGGGCTTCTTCGTTGAGGAAAACAGCAAGCGGGCACCCACCGTGCTGCTGCTCGCGCTGATTGCGATTGCCTTCACGGACTTCGTCTTTGCACTCGATTCGATCCCGGCCGTGCTATCGATTACGCGTCACACCTTCGTGGCGTATACCTCGAATATCCTCGCCGTCATGGGACTGCGATCGCTCTACTTCGTGCTCTCGCACGCTCTCGGCAAGCTCAAGCTGCTGCACTACGGGCTGGCGGCGGTGCTGGCGTTTGCTGCCATCAAGATGCTGATCCAACATTGGTATGAGGTAAGTGCCATCGCGTCGCTCGCCATTATTTTCGGGATGCTTTTGCTTACCGTTCTGGTGTCCCTGATCGCCCAGAATCATGAGCACGATACGGCTTAGCAGGAGCCCGGCACGGATGTTGACGGCCCACGTTGCCGAACTCTGGCGTTATCCCGTAAAGGGAATGCGCGGAGAGTCTGTCGAGGAACTCGACGTCGTCAAAGATGGCATCGCGGGCGACCGGCGCTACGCCTTTGAAAGCAGCGGCGCACCTGCGGGCAAGCCCTTGCTCACGGGGCGGGAACGCGCAGCGATGCTTCTTTACACTGCCCGGACGGTCGATGGCACGGTCGTCGTGGAAACACCTCGCGGTCAGTCCTTTCGCGTACAAGACCCTTCCTTGACGAGCACGCTGCAGGCCGAACTGCCGCAGAATCCTTGCCTGACGCTGCGGCAGAGCGTCTCTCCATTTACCGACTGCCGCCCCATCGCTCTGGTTTCTTTGCAGGCACTTGCCTCACTTTCAGCGGGATACGGCCGCCCAGTGGACGGACGCAGATTCCGCGCCAACCTTGTCCTGCGGTTTTCCGGGGGCACTGAGAACCGATTGACTGTTCCAGAAGATGCGCTCGTCGGCTGCAGTATTCGCATTGGCGACACGGCCGAACTCCGCATTACCGAACGCGATCCGCGCTGCCGCATTGTTACCCTCGACCCACAAACAGCAGAGGCCGATCCAAACCTGATGAAGCACCTGGACCGGCATCACGACGGCAAGCTCGGTGTATACGCGACCGCACAGGTATGCGGACGGATCCGCGTCGGCGATTCTGTCCAGGTGATTTCATGACACTCAGATGGTGACGACTCCCGCCACCTTTCGAGCGGAGCCGTCGTCCAACAGATTGATGAACTGTGCCCAATCTCATCTTGCCATTGCGCTTGCGACAAGTGCCACTCTGCTGTGCGGCACCGCATCCGCACAGATACACCGCGTTGAAAAGCCGGAATCGGTCACGCGCGCGGTAGCGGTGTATGAGTACGCCGGCGAGTTGCAGAAGCCCACGGCGGCACGTCTGATTCCGGTTTCGCTCTACCTGGGCGGCCATTTCGAAGATGCCGGGACCTATCTTTCGCAGCCCGTTCCCCTGAGCCTGCAGACCGACACCACGTATGAACTGGAGCATGCGGGAACGCCGCTCGGCCTGCTGGATCTTGCCTACGCGAAGAACTTCCGCCAGAACACCGCGGAGACAGCAAACGCCATTGACGATGGCTGGTTTGGCTACGGCAAGTTCCGTACCCCAAAGACGCCGAAGCCGGTAGTCGCGAAGAACAACGGCAAGTCTACTGGCCATGCCTATGAGGTGCAGGACGACGGCAAGCCCCACTTCGGATCGAAGCCGGACAGCCCGGAGAAGACCTCGTCCCGACGCGCACCTGACCCCGACCCGGCGGACGAGCGCGCGACCAAGATCAGCCTGCCGGACGACCGCGATCCCAATTCGCCGAACCCGGACAGGCCCACCCTGCGGCGTTCCGCGACAGACACCAACGGGGGCCCAAAGCAGAAGAAGCAGAAGGAAACTGCTTCCGTCTCGCAGACGCCACCCAGCCCCAACGACGATCCGGATCGCCCCACGATTCGTCGCAAGTCCGCAGACGAAGTCTCAAACGACGGCATCCCGCCAGACCCGAGTGAGCTAAGCAGCAAGAAGAGCGTGCATGGTGAGGGCGGGACGGTGACTGCCGGGCCAACCATTGCGGACGGCTCCCGCCCGGCGCTCCGCCGTGGCAAGACCGGCGAGGCCGAGACCATGGCTGAGCCACAGAAGGTCGCAGCCGCTGCCACGAAGCCGGACCTGAAGCTGGCTGTTGCCGTGTCCGACGCACGGAGCCGCACTGAACATGATTTCCGCTACAACTTTGGCTCGGAAGCAGAGCGCGCTACCGCAATGCAGAACATGCGCCAGCTCGCCGCAGCGGTGCTTGCGAATCCGGCGCTGGCAACGGATGCCCCTGAGTTTACGAAAGTGAGCGCAGCAGTTCCTGCAAGGAAGAGCACCGCTGCGGGCAAAGTGGCTGCCCGCTCCAGTGCAGCCACGAGGCGCAAAGCAGGCACGCATTCGCCAGGCGAGGTTCCTGCTTCCCCGGCCTTAGCGGACGAGCAGTTTGCCGCGTATACGCTCAGCTACGGCGCGTCCGTGACCTATGTCTATACGGCATCCGCCACTTCCGATTCGGGTGCAACGCGATATGTGACCGTGGTCGCCCAGCCTGATCCCGATGGCAAACTACAGATCGGCCTACGCACCGTGACGGACACGCAGCACCTGGATCGCATCCAGCGTTATCGCTTCGTGGATGTGGTAGATGCCGATGCGAGCAACCGTGCCTCGCTCCTGTTTGAACTGCAGGCGCAGAACACACGGCAGTTTGCGTTGTTTCGCCTGCTTGGACCAAAGCCGGACCAGATCTTTGAGACGGGGCTGACGCGATGAAAGTTCCGGAACGATGTGAGACAGAGCAGTATGCAAAGGACGCTAAATCCTCGCTAATCATGCCATACTTTTCTTTGCGTACCTGCGGTAAACATGGTGCTCGTTGCGTACTGCTCCTATAAGCTCTCAAGTGGCCTTGGACATAGAGGTTCAGCCCAGCATCTCGCCATCTTGGATCTGGAAACCGCGCAGGAAGTCGGCGGGGCTCATGCGCTTTTTGCCCTCAAGCTGGACTTCATTCAGAATGAGCGTGCTCCCCTCGCCACAAGCGACACACATCTTTCCCTGTTCACTTTGGATTGAGCCCGGTTCTGCAACTCTTGTCCTCCATGCTTCGGGACGCATTGCATGCACGATCAGCTTCTTGCCTCGCAAAACCGTGTAGGCACCCGGCCACGGCTGAAAGCCTCGAAAGCGCCGGTCGATCTCTGCGGCAGAGTGCGACCAATCGATCAGGCCATCTTCGCGCTTGAGCATCGGTGCGAGTGTTGCGAGAGAGTCGTCCTGCTTCTCCGGCGTGATCGTGCCCGCCTCAAGGCCTTGAAGCGTTTGCACCATCAGGCTCGCCCCGAGTACCGCAAGTTCTCGGAAGAGCATCGGTGAAGTTGTATCTACCAGAATCGGTGCAGACTGCTTCAGCAGCATCGCGCCCGTATCCAGCCCGGCATCGAGAAGCATGGTGGTCACGCCGGTCTCGGTATCTCCACTTGCGATGGCCCACTGGATGGGTGCCGCGCCCCGCCATCGCGGCAGCAGCGATGCGTGGCCGTTGATGCAGCCGAAGCGCGGCAGATCGAGCATCCACTGCGGCAGGATGCGTCCATAGGCAACGACGATGATCGCGTCTGGCCGGATGCGTTCCAGTTCTGTGCGAAGCTTCTCGTTGTTGCGAATCTTTTCCGGCTGCTGCACAGGAATGCCCAGCGGATGCGCAGTCCGTTTCACGGGCGTGGGCAGCACCTCGGCGTGACGGCCCACCGGCCGGTCCGGCTGTGAGAGCACCAGTGCGATTTCATGTCCGGCTGCGGCCAGCGCCTCCAGCGTGGGTACCGCAAACTCGGGCGTGCCGCAGAAGACCAGGTTCATAGAGCCACTTTCAAAGCGGGCGCTACCACTCGCCGTTCCGAATCAGCTTTTTGATCCTGCGGATGGTCAGGTCACGCTTCAACCGGGAAATCCGGTCGATAAAGAGGACGCCATCCAGGTGGTCCAGCTCATGCTGGAAGGCACGGGAGAGCAGTTCCTCGCCTTCGATCTCGAACCATTTGCCGTGCACATCCTGCGCACGCACCGTCACCGTCGCATCGCGCGCGACCTTGTCTCGAATGTCTGGCAGGGAGAGGCAGCCTTCTTCTTCCACCTGGCGACCGGCGCGCGAAATGATCTCCGGGTTGATCAGCACGATCTTGTCGTTCGGGTCTTTGCCGAAGGAGGTGTCGATGACGGTGATGCGCTTGAGGATGCCGATC